>CAXBNB010000120.1:0-8547 GCA_963976505.1 uncultured Reichenbachiellaceae bacterium | reverse complement strand
AAAATAGTTGAGACCATCAAATCATTAGACTGCCGTCCATGTGGACTACATGGTCATAAAAGCTGCCCGAAAGGTCACTTTGAGTGTGCACTTTCCATTGATGTTGCAAAATTGAATCTGTGATTTTCTTAGCGTCGGTTCTATTCAAACTTAAAAGAATAGAGATCAGCATCTTTCATTACAAAGCGCAACTTCACTTCTTTTCCAGAAAGGGTACTCAAGTCCTTGTCCTTTCCCCATGATACTATTCTATCGATTTCATTTCCAATAACAATACTGCAATCCTCTGACGAAAAACCCGGAATCACTTTTCCAGAAGCATCCAACACTTCTACTTTGATTTCGCCTGCTGCTGAAGTGGAATAATTCAGATGCAACTCTGCTCCTTTAAATGTAAATGGTTTGGTGGTCATTTCACCACCGGAATACCCGGAACGCAACGAACCAAAACCATCCAACCTTAAACTATACCTTCTTAAATGAGCAGTGGGTTGCGCATAATCCTGATTTACATAGATGGATAATTCTGTTGGAGAAGTCTGTACCGTATTCAATGCTGGATAGTTTGAACGAGATACCCAGTTTTGCATGCCGATCCCAGGTCGAATGAACGACTGCATAAAAGTACGGTCATATTTATTGTTTCCTCTCGAAGTGATGAGTACCACATCAGAACAATCTTTGTAGTATTTCGGATTTACATTCAATTTTGAAGCTTCTTCGTCACTCAACACTTGTCGATTGGGCATAAAACGGGCTGCAATGGCTAAGTATATTTGGGGCGCCCTGAAATAGGCATGCGTTTGGTTCGTATAAAGATGTTCCATGGGAGTATCTCCAAAATCCATCGTCTGAGGTGCTGTCCAATGAATGAAATCTTTCGAGGTAGTCCGACTTACTGAGCGTTTGCCAGAATATCCTTCTCCAGACCATGTACGGAAATAGGAGACGTAACAATTTTCACTTTCGGACCAAAAAGCTACATTTTGAGAATCAAACAACCCTTCCGTGAAAACTGCTGCTTCTTGCATTTTCTTCCATTTGACACCATCTGCTGATTGGAATGCCACTAAGCCAGACTTCTTTGTACCGGCCAGCGCCTTGTACTTCTCATCTTTTTTTGCCTTTGGATTTGTATCTAAAAACGGACTGAAATTATGACTGTATGGTGCATTGTCTGCTAAGATTACATTGTTGTCCTTCGAGTCTGAAACCTTATACAATTGAAGATCCGGCTTCTTCCATGAGAGACCATCCTTGGACTCAGCATAGCAGGTGGTTTCATTATTACTGCCATCAGCTCCAGCTTTTGGTAGCCCACGGTAATAAACTTTATAGTGCTCTCCATCTTTTATTACAGTACAATAACCACAAAATGGTCCTTCCCAAGGTTTGTCAAAATACAACACCGCTCCTTCATCTACTGGCTCGTGCATGACCAACTCTGCCCCATCCATTTGATCAATCAGGTAATAGTCAATAAATAATTCCCGATTAGAACCTATATCGATCACAGGTTGATCACCAAAACTTGTCTGAATGTGAACAATACTTATGAAAAGGAAAAGGATAGCGTGTTTCAGTTGTCGGAGCATATTAATGGAATCTAAGAAAGATTAAAAAAGACGTACTAATATAATGAAACGGATAATTAATTTCACCTTTTCTCAAATCACTTCCACTCCACCTCTCTTACAAAACCTTTGGTGGTCACAGTAGTAAATCTTGCGCCTTTAGGTTTTACCAATAAAATAATGGAATCTTTACTGGTTATCTTTTCTTGATAAAGGACATTGATACTGTCTGACTTGTGAAAAAGAACCAACTCTTTAATCGAGTTTGGAATTTGCAATTCTATTTTGTTCTTTTTGGATACAACACCCCTTTTTTCTTTTTCTAATTCAATTTTCTGATTTCGGTTTTTCACCAATTCAAATGCCCTTTCACACGATGGCACGCCATAGCCAATAAAATTATTTCCAAAGGGATAGATATGAGCAGACTGTTCAATAATCGTCAGAATTTCCGAATTGGTTAAAGTGCTATCCATTTGAATGATACATGCTGACATGCCTGTAATAACAGGAGCTGAAAAAGATGTACCATTCGATGCAAAACAAGAAATATTGGGCTTCATATACCCAAGTGACTCAGGACCAATGGAACTATAAATGGCTTTTTTCCATGTCTTGAAATTGGTGGCTCCAACTGTTATCACACCTTTGGCATCTGCTGGAGCAGACAAAACTTTAAAGTCGTTGTTACCATCGTTTCCTGCTGAAACTACAAGTAACATTCCTTTTTCTTCAGAAGCTATTCTTGCTGCTCTGGTGATTGCCGAATACTCCCCATTTATATGTTGAGGCAAGTAATTGTCTTTGGGGTTATCAAACCCGTTGGAGTAACCTAGAGAAATGTTGACCAACTTCACTCCTTGCTTTTCCATCCATTCCAACGCTTGAATCAGATATTCCTCTTCCCTACGGTATTCTTTTCGGCCATCGTCTGTACGGGCTAGATAAAATTCAGCTTCTGTTGCCAATCCAAATTGCACCTTTCTCTTTGTATTGATTCCTGAGATTTGCTCCCAAACCTCCGTCCCATGACCATCATCAGCATATTTTGAACCACCAAATTTTTTCAGCTCGGGAGTAATAAAATCCTTGTAGGCCTTTACTTGTTTGTTTTTAAAAACATGAGAAAGTCCATCCTTTTTATTGGCTTCTAAAAATCCTCCATCAATTACTCCTATTTTAACTCCTTTGCCAGTAAGGCCTTTATCAAAAAAATGTTGACCCTCAATTTGTTCAAGTGCAAAACTCAAACCCATCTCTTCATTTGAAAACCTCTGAGGTTTGAAATCCAGCTGTAAAGCAGGATGAATTTCATGAACAAAACTCAATGACAACAGTTCCTCTACTTCGGATGTTGTTAAGTGCGCAGTACCAGCATTGAGCCATTCGGAAAAATAATCCAAAGCAATGCCATGAGTAGATAGTCCATCATGACCAACGACATCTAAACCTTCAAGAATAACAGGATCGTTTTTATCAAAATATACCCAGTACTTTCTTTTCTGCTCACAGGAGACCAGTAGTATAAAAAGAAATACTAATTTTATCGTCAAATGATTTTTGATCATATCTATATTAACTCAACATAATGATAACGATTTTTTTAATATGAAGTATCTACCCATCGTAAAAGAGCTGTTTATCCATAACAGAAAAAATCTGGCAAAGAGATTGAAACCCAAATCGGTCGCTATATTCAACTCCAGTGACATCATGCCAACCAGTGCTGATGGCACTATGCCATTTATTCAAGATGCCAACCTATTTTATTTATCGGGCATTGATCAGGAAGAATCAATTTTATTGCTAGCGCCAAACTTTCCCGATGAACGCTTCCGTGAAATATTATTTTTGAAAGAAACCAATGAAGAAATTGCTATCTGGGAAGGGCACAAATATACAGTGAGTGAGGCACAAGAAACTTCAGGAGTAAAAACCATTATGTGGTTGGATAAATTTGAAAGCACACTCGCTACCATCATGGCAGAATCAGATGAGGTCTATCTCGACACCAATGAACATATTCGAAATGCATCAAGGGTAGAAACCCGAAGCGATCGATTTATCAAATTGTGCAAAGAACATTTTCCATTGCATGAGTACAACAGAATTGTACCTCATTTATATGATTTACGCTGTATCAAATCTCAGCTTGAAATTGACCAAATTCAACAGGCATGCGATATAACAGAAAGTGGGTTTAGAAGAATCTTAGACAAAACACATCCTGGAGTTTGGGAATACGAGCTAGAAGCTGAATATAGTCACGAATTTCTCAGAAAACGATCAAGGGGTTTTGCTTACGATCCCATTATTGCGTCAGGAGCCAACGCCTGCGTATTGCATTATGTGGAAAACAATCAACAATGTAAAGATGGCGATCTACTGCTAATGGACGTAGGTGCAGAATATGCCAATTACAATGCAGATATGACCCGAACCATACCTGTAAATGGTAAATTCAGCAAAAGACAAAGGGCTGTGTATGATGCCGTATTGAGGGTGAAAAATGCTGCTACTGCTATGCTTGTCCCAGGCAATGTGATTCCTGATTACCACAAAGCAGTAGGTGAAGTCATGGAAAAAGAACTGGTTGATCTTGACCTTATAAGCATTTCTGACATCAAGAACCAAAAAGCTGAGTGGCCAGCATATAAAAAATATTTTATGCATGGTACCTCTCACCATTTAGGACTTAATGTCCATGATGTTGCAAGCATATACAAAAAATTTGAGCCCGGAATGGTTTTCACTGTCGAACCAGGAATCTATATTCGTGAAGAAGGAATTGGCATCAGGTTGGAAGACAATATAGTCATCACAGAGAATGGTCACATCAATCTCATGAAGAACATTCCTATTGAAGCAGATGAGATTGAAAGCCTAATGAATAAGGGATGAAGCCAAGTTCTAAAAAGATTTTATAGTATCCACCTTCTAACTTTATGGCCGCTATATTTGCGGCCTTGTAAACAAAATAGCACTGTAAATGGGTCTAAGCCATAAGAATATTCCAGGATGGTTGGAAAACAACTTTTTGTTCAGAAAATTATTCTTACTCCGTAAGGTTTTTCTTACCAAAAAGAAATTCAATCATTATGGTCAATTCGCTGAAGACATCACAGTAAACCGTCTTTTTCCGAAAAGCAAAAAAGGGGTGTTTCTTGACATAGGCTGCTTTCATCCGATCAAATACAGCAATACTTGGGCATTGTACAAGAAAGGCTGGCGTGGCATCAACGTCGATATAGATTCCATCAAAATTGAAGCCTTTAATATGGTGAGGAGTAAAGACACCAATGTGGCTTGCGCAGTATCCAACGAAACTGGTGAGGTAAGCTATTATAGACGTGGATTTTATTCTTTGCTCAACACATTGGACAAAGAATTTGCCGATGAAAGAGGTGGCTACAAAGAAGACAAAGTCAATTGTGATACATTGACCAATATCATCGACAATTCAGAGTTCAAGGACGCCACTATAGACTACATATCCATTGACACAGAGGGCAATGATTTCAAGGTGCTCAGCTCGTTGGATTTCGAGAGGTATGCACCTTCGGTTATTGCTTTTGAATCACACTATGACCGCTTTGACCAAAATGAAAATACCGACATTTATCAATTCCTAAAAAGCAAGGATTTTGTGTTGGTAGGCTGGTGTGGACTCACGCTTATCATGGCAAAGAAGGAATTCATGGAGAATAGAAAAGGGTAACTCAATAGCTTCCGATTAACTTGCCCTTACTATACTTTTCTACTTTTGGAGGGTTGATAGGCGCATTGTAATAAATCACATTGCCATAACGGTCAATTATTCCTTCTAAGGTTTGAACTGGGTAAACCATGATATCATTGGTGCCATTCTGATAGAAAAACACATTTTGCGCAATAAGGTCTTTGCCATAAAAGCGGCCATCCCCCGTTTGAAAATCTAGATTAAGATCGTTGACTGTACCTGTAATGTAAAAATTTGAAATTCTTTTTGTGGTAATATTCAATTCATTGGAAACAATATCCAAGATGTAATCTCCACTAGAATCCTTTGAATCAATAGATAAAGTATCGAATACGAGAGTATTTACAGACTTGATCGTTGCTCCGCCTTCATATATGATTTGTTTTAAGTCAGGTGTTGAGATTTGAATTTTAGTCGTTCCATACTCTCTAGCCCAATTGCATGAGTTGTCGTTCCTGAAAGTCAATACCCCACCTTCCACTTCAATGGAAATTTCATCATACAAGTTTTTTCCTGTGCTTAAAACAACAGCCTGTTGTGGTGCTTGCTTGATCTCGACCTCCACGTTCGAATAAATATGAATCGCATCAAATGCCTCTGACAATTCAACTTGATAATCTAAAATATCTCCTGTCTTCTTGACACAATCATTGGCGTCCTTGTTGTCACAAGACAGCAAAAACAACAAAATCGATATGCAAGATGTTATATACTTCATTTTACAATCTCCAACCTAGTCCAAACTCTCCCGCTTCTGCTTTTTGCAAATGGGTTTTGAGCATAAATGAAACAAATAGTTTTTCATTCAAATAGTATTTGAGGCCGACCCTTTGGTATTTTGGCTTGAAACGTTGATAAGGTCTATAAAAGTAATGGCCGTATTGAATTAGAAAAGACAAATCATTCCAGAACAATTCATATCCCAATGTGACTCCTGCCCTTTTGAAATCAGGTTTTTTCTGTCCCCGAAGATTAGGGTCATATTTGGCTTCTTCTCTCAGTGAATAGGACACAAAGTAATCCAGCCCTAGACTAAAGGCACTTTTCCTCGAAACTCTTTTATCTGCATAAGTATTCAATACAAAAAATGGAAAAACCCCATTCCCTTCCTTCAAAGCTTCACTCAGTCCTGTGGACACACTTATATTATACTTAATTGGCTTGCCTCTATAGGTCTCTTTCTCGTACGATTTTTGCTCAATCTGCCGATCGTCCATTTTATAGATCAAACCCAGATTGGCAGCAACTATGTTGATCCCTTTATTGGGTTTGCTGATTGAGGCATTAGAAAAATGCGTCAAGGACAATCCACCTTTCACCCCTAGCTTTTCAGTTATATCATGGTCATAACTGAATTGCATTTGCATCGCAAAAGAAATGGTGGACCCAAGGAAGTTGTTTTTATTATTGGTTTCTCTGTTGTAAGGATTGGTATGAATAGCCGGACCAAAAGCAACCTTGAATTTAAAATTGTGGTCACTGGTTCTATTTCTATTGAAATAATAATTGAAATGAGCCATGGGAGCAATAGATTGGCCTAGCACAGGATTGTTGTAATCCATGTAAATCAATGTATATCCAACGTCTGGATAACGATATTCATACTCCCATCGCTTATACCCATAAGTACTTTTATCATACTCTAAAACCACACCTGTAGGGTGAGATATGGCTACATGAGCTACTTCATCAGAATGTTTGAAAATAAAGCCTTTAAAATATTCCAGACTGAATTGATGTGTGTATTCCAGTTCCTGTTTTTGAGCCTCCGTAGTATGGCTCAAAATGAAACACAAAACAATTCCATACCAAAATATATGCTTACTTAACTGACTCGATGAAATTAGCTTGGTCATGATAAGAACTACCTTATCATATTGCCCTTACGTTAGCCTCTCTATGTATTTTTTTCACCAAACCTTGGAGTACTTTTCCTGGTCCACACTCAATAAAATCGGTTGCTCCATCAGCTACCATTTTTTCTACCAATTGCGTCCATTTTACTGGAGCCGTCAATTGAGCTATGAGGTTTGATTTGATTTCATTTATATCCTGATGAGGGAGTGCATCTACGTTCTGGTAAACTGGGCAAATAGGTTGGCTAAACACGGTGTTTTCAATTGCTTCTGCCAATTCCTGTCTAGCAGGCTCCATTAGTGGTGAATGGAATGCACCACCAACCGGTAGAGGCAAAGCTCTTTTTGCACCTGCTTCTTTCAGCTTTTCACATGCTATCTCTATTCCTTTGTTCGAGCCGGATATAACCAACTGACCAGGGCAGTTGTAATTGGCGGCAACCACTACTTCATCAATTGAAGCACATACATCTTCAACCACTTTGTCTTCCAACCCCAAAATAGCAGCCATAGTCGAAGGATTTAGTTCGCAAGCTTTTTGCATGGCAGCAGCTCTCTTGGACACTAACACCAAACCATCCTGAAATGTCAATGTCTTGTTTGAAACCAAAGCAGAAAGTTCACCCAAAGAATGGCCAGCAACCATGTCAGGTTTAAAATCTGGTGCCACTAGCGCGGCTATTACTGAATGTAAAAAAACAGCAGGTTGAGTTACATTTGTTTGCTTTAATTCCTCGTCGGTTCCTTCAAACATTATTTTGGACAAGTCAAAACCAAGGATTTCATTGGCTTCAAGAAATAATTCTTTGGCTTGGCTGTTGCCTTCAAATAACTCCTTACCCATACCTATAAATTGTGCTCCCTGACCGGGAAAGACGTATGCCTGCATAATTGTATAATTATCTAGTTTTAAATAAAGTCTAATTTGGGAACCACATCAATGATTATACTTTCTTTAAGTAAAAGCTGGTTTTTTGTAATCATCTCATGCCAGCCTGTCCAACAGGCAGGGATTCCATGTAAAAGTTGCAAACATAAAATAGATAGGACTGAAATTATAATTTGGAATCAGCAATTTCAGTATTTATGTCATTATTACCATTCTTTGGTATCAGACTAGGTCCAAAAACCTACTTTTCAATGCTGGCGTTGGAATGGTACAAGTGTCAGTTTTACCAAATATGGCATACCTGTTTTTGGCAATAATACCGTAAAAGAAATCTGTGACAAAAGTAGGCAAAACGTGAAATATCCCTAACCATCTCCAAGGAGGCTTCAAAAAGCTTGCAATTTTGAAAGCGGCTTCACTTTTTTTACTTACTCCAGAGTCACCAATAAAAATAATACTCTCAAAGTCATCGGTCTCTTCATTGTGCTT
>CAXBNB010000119.1:0-8583 GCA_963976505.1 uncultured Reichenbachiellaceae bacterium | reverse complement strand
ATTTAACTCCTTGACTTATCCTTGCCGTGCGATTAGTCCCCACTAATGGCGCGCATTTAGCCATTTCGGCGTAATGCGTAATTATATAAATGTTTTACTGCACTTTGTTTCCAGAATACTTTTTAACTTGTATGAAGTCTTAGATTCATTGGAGAAGTTTCTCGTTAGGATTTAGCCAAGTATGCCGTTATGTGCGCTTTAGAATACGAATTTTGCCTTTGTGCAATTCACACATTATTTTTTGAAACCATATTTCACTTTATTATAGAATATTAGAATACAATGATAGGTGAGTAAGATGTGATTATTATTTTTAGTTTTACAAAATCCTATCTAACTATAAAGGGATGAAAAGTTAAAAATGGCAAAAAGCACTAATTGGCACTTGTTTAATAATCTTTGTTATTTCCTTCCCCTAATTGGATGGCTTTTAGTCGGAAAACAGACTGCAGAAGCACAAACAAAAGCAGAGATAAAATGGACAGAAAGTAACCCTTCCTTGGTAATTGATGGCGAAACTTATCCGCCTTTCGCTTATATGTCCTATTTAGGTGAGGAGGAATATTATAGGGAGATTGCCGAAACGGGTATCCATATTTATAATATACCGGCTTATCTTGGAGAAGGAGGAATAAATACAAGTTCAGGAATAGGTCCCTTCAGGTCTCCCATTTGGATAGGAGAGGGTAAGTACGATTTTTCTGGGCTGGTAAAAGATTTTGAAAAAATCATAAAATCAGATCCTAAGGCAAAAATTATCATCCGTTTTTACCTAGATCCCCCACGATGGTGGACTCAATTATACCCTGAAGCCTCAGCTCAATTACCAGACGGTACTATTTTTCGCCAGTGCTTTGCCTCGGAAATATGGCGCGAAAAAACGGGTGATGTATTCCTTAACTGCTTGGATTGGCTTTTAGATTCCCAATACTCTAAATATTTGGCTGGTATTCATGTTGCCAGTGGCTTTACTGAAGAATGGTTTTATCATCCCAAGCAATACCAGGATATAAACCCAGCCCGATTAAAGGGTTTTAGGCAGTGGTTAAAAGTCAATTATAAAAATAAAACAGCTTTACAAAAAGCATGGGGACAACCTTCCATTACTTTTGAAAATGCTCAATTGGCCAATATAGATGAACCAATAAACAGGAACAGAACTATATTGACACTTATCGCTTCCAAGCAGAGGTCATGGTCAATAATATTGCTTATTTCTGCAAAATTGTCAAAGAAAAGAGCAATAGCAATCTGTTAACAGGAGCGTTTTACGGATACCATTATTTTGTAGGAGATCCCAGAAGAGGGCACGGTGCACTTGCAAAGTTACTCGATTGTCCAGACCTTGATTATCTGTCTAGTCCCAATGTCTATAATCGTGTGATAGGGGAGGATTGGCCTGCAATGGCCGCTATAAACTCCGTACAACTCCATGGTAAATTGTGGCTCACTGAGAATGACACTAGAACATCTAAAACCACCTTGTTAAAGGATCGTTCAAACGGCATTGCTCCTCCCGGACAATATGAAAGCGGTGTTTGGCTAGGCCCTGAGGATATGGAAACCTCAGTTTCTCTTTTATGGAAAAATACGGCAAGAATGCTAACTCATGGTTATGGTGGCTGGTGGTTCGATATGTGGGGTGGGTGGTTTAGTGACCCTAAACTTTTGTATGTATTAGAAAAGACACAACAATTGTACACAATCTTTTCGCCATCAACGGGAGAAGATATGAAATCTCAAGTAGGAGTATTCGTAGATGAAGAGCTTTCCTTTTGGGATCCAACATACGGGAAACTTACGGAGAATATTTTGTCGAACCGTTATCCATTGGCGAAAACTGGGAGCTCTTATGATCTTTTTCTCAGATCGGATTTGCCAAGTATGCCAATCACCCAGTATAAGGTTGTTTGGCTTATGGGGTTTCTTGAACTGAGTACTAAGGAGGAAGTAAGCATAAAGAAAATGACCAAACAAGGTTTAACAGTTCTTTGGACAAATGGTCGGGGAACGCATATCTTCCATCCAAATGAGGGCCAATTATTTATGGACGGAAAATTTAATTGGTCTGCCAAGGAATTAGGTGTATTATGGGACAAAGCCGAGGTACATAGGTACCTTGATACGGAAGACGTATTTTATATCGGACGAAACTGGATGGGGATCCATACAATTAAAGGTGGCAGTAGAACCATATGTTTGCCATTTAAAGCTGAGGTGATAGATCCACTCGGGAATGAAATATTGTATGATTCCACTCGATTTTTTGAATTGCATTTAGAACCAAAATCTACCAAAATTTTAAGGATAAATCCATTAAGAAAATAAAGCATACTACAAAAAAATATGTTGGTTTGATGTAACTCTGGGTTATATACTTATATGATCTTGTCACACCAGTGCTGTTAGCATTTATGCTTTAGGTGCTTGGTACCAGGTTTTTTGTAGAATTTCCAAAAATGGTTTTTTGTAGACACTTCACTGTATTCAGTATAACTAGGCTTACAAACAAGTTCCTCTACAACCAGGGATCGGAGAAAGAAGACCAGACAGGTTGGTACTACACACCAATGGCGCATTTAGCCATTTCGGCGTAATGCGTGACTAGATATCTTGGTCATTAAAATACTCCACAGTATATGTTTTGTCATAGCAACCACACAATTAATGACATTATTTCAGTAGATGAGGTAAAAAAATCTCATGATCATTCCTTTTTACTACTAGACTTAGACTAAAAACTATGAAGGTGGCCTGCAAATAATGAAGCAATAACCCTAAAAGTAGGACATTGAATTATAAGAAAAATAATTGGTCAACCGTAAAATACGGGTATAACTATTCATGGATATCCTATAACTATCGGTCTTTTTAATAGGATTTAAGGGCTTTTATTCTGTTTTTTTATATAAAGGGTTGGATTTGTAATTTATTGTTTTTAAAATTGGTCAACCAATTACTGGTTAACTAATCTTAAAATTATGGAATTGCTTAACAATTTTCAGGAAATAGTAATCGAGAAACCGGTAGATAAAATTATCAGTCAGATCAAGGATTTGATAATTAGTGGTCAGTTAAAACCAGGTGATAAACTTCCTCCGGAGAGGAAAATGTGCGAGAAATTAAGGACCAGTCGTACTTATGTTAGAAAACTGGAATTTTATGGTATCCTGAAAACACATCCGCAAAGTGGAACTGTAGTAGCTGGACTTGGTATGACAGCTTTGGAAGGACTCATTTCTGATGTGCTCAAACTTGAGGGAAATGATTTTGAATCACTCGTCGAGTCAAGGCTTATCTTAGAGACAAACGCAGTGAGGTTGGCAGCACAAAGAAGAACTACAGAAGACATCATAAGATTAGAGGATGCTCTAGAGGCATATAAAAGTAAAGTAAATAAAGGTGATTCAGGAATTGATGAGGATTTGATGTTTCACTTAAAAATTGCTGAGGCCAGCAAGAATACGATGTTAAAATCAATGATGCTCATCGTTACCCCGGATATCTTGACTTATTTCATGAAGCACAATGTTTGTGAAAATGGAAGGAATAAAAACCGCTATGAAGAACACCATGCAATTTTAGAAAGCATAAAAATGAATGACCTAGAAGGAGCTGAGAATCACATGAAGCACCATTTGGGAGACCTTGTTGATTATACCCACTCCATTCACAATAAACAGGTGAATGGCATACAAAATTCAATTAAAAACTAAAAACTATTACTTAAAATCACTAAAGAATGATCGTACACCACCCATATTAAAAGAAAATGGACTAGCATCAGATGCTAATCCATTTAAGTAGCAGGAAACTTCCCTCCATAAACAGTGACGTTGGCACAGAAACTGAAAATTTAAGAGGAACCCTTACTGTTCTGCAAACCTAGACATTTCTCTTCATAGAAAAAAGCAGTTCATTTAGCTACAGTATCCTGCCTAGCTCAACTACATATTGTATTAAAATTAAAATGAACATGAAAAAAACAGTACAAATCACAAAATTCAGCAAGAGGTACCTCTTACCGGCCAAGATCCTGGTAGCAGTTATTTTGATGACTGTCTCTTTGAGTGCGTTTGCGCAGCAAAAAGTGACAGTGACAGGTAATGTGACTTCAGCAGAGGGATCATTGCCAGGTGTTGCCATTATGGAAAAAGGAACCCAAAATGGAGCAGTTACAGACCTGGAAGGAAATTACAAACTTTCAACATCAGAGGATGCTATTCTGGTTTTTACCTTTATAGGATACCAAAGAACAGAACTACCCATCAATGGAAGGTCCACAATAGACCTAATGATGGTAGAAGACATTGAACAGTTGGAGGAGATTGTGGTGATTGGATATGGCACACAAAAAAAGTCCCATTTGACAGGAGCAATATCAAAAGTGACTAACGAAAAATTGGATCAATTACCGGTTTCTAGGGTAGATGATGCTTTAATTGGTCAAGTATCAGGGGTTAATATTCAAGCAACAAATGCAGAAGCAGGAGGAGCTCCAACTATTACAATTAGGGGTGTTGGATCAATTACAGCAGACTCAGGCCCGGCCGTGGTGGTAGATGGGGTTATTGTAAGTGCGGATTTCTTAGGAAATTTAGATATGAATGATGTGGCTTCATTTGAAGTATTGAAAGATGCTGCATCTGCAGCCATTTATGGTAGTGAAGGTTCGAATGGTGTTATTTTGATTACTACAAAGAGTGGTCAGGCAGGAGATACAAAATTTAGCTACCAAACCTACACAGGATACAAAGAGGCGCATGGAAGTGCTGATTATAGAAAGAGCGTTGCGGATTGGCTGGCTTTTGAACAGGCAGAAACAGGAGAACTTTCAGAGGAATCCTTATATATGCAAAAAATAGTCGAATTGACTGGTGTCGACAGAGACTGGCAAGATGTTTTCTTTGATGGAGGAACTGTTACAAGTCATTCTTTGTCTGCAAGAGGAGGAACTGAAAATACGACATTCAGTACTGCCTTAAGGTACCTTTCTGATGAAGGGGTAGTGATTACCGATGATTACAAATTATATACTGCCAAACTCAAGGTAGATTCTAAATTGAATGACAAACTAAAGTTTGGAGTGAGTGTTACACCATCTTACACCAAGCAAAGGCGTTTACCAACATCAATACATAATCCAACACGTCAATCACCTTGGTTGCCTATTTATCATACAGAAGAGACGCTTCAACTTATTAATCGAGGATCTTATCCAAATGTTGGTGTAGGGGATTACTTCTATGAAAACCAATTAATTGAGTTGGACTTTGATGGTGATGGCAGTTCTACTCGTCCTCGTACTTCAGGAGATTCTAATCCTTATGCGCAATATGTGGAGAGGGAGCATTATGAGTACAATACCAAGCTATATGCTTCTACTTATTTAAGTTGGAAAATTATGGATGGGCTAACAGCCAAAACATCTCTGGGGACTACTATAGAGTATAGAAAACGGGAAAGATATGACGGTGTAAAATATCATGCAGCTGGCGCCAGTAGAGCACAGTATGATTTGCAAAACAGATTCAGGACCAGATTGATTTCGGACAACACTTTATCTTATAACAAGGATATTGGCAATCATGAATTCGGCGCACTTGCTGGGATAACTATACAAAAGAGGACAAGTAGCAATAGTGGGATTATCGGTAATGGATTCTCTAATGATTTGCTTAAAAACTTACAAGGCGCAACGCAGATTGCTGAGTTTGAAGAGGTTAACACACAGCTAAGGAAGATCGGTTATTTTGCCAGGCTTAATTACGCTTATGCAGGTAAATACTTGGTCAATGCTTCCTTTAGACGTGATGGCAGTTCAGTTTTTGGGGTAAATTCTAAATGGGGTAATTTTCCTGCAGTATCTGTAGGTTGGAATGTTTCCGACGAGGACTTTTTATCAGGAAATAATTTATTAAGTCATTTAAAGTTAAGAGTGAGCTATGGTCTCACAGGTGCTGAGAGATTTAATGTAGGTGACGATGTTGTAAACTCATGGCCTTATTTGGCTTTGCTGCAAAATTCCAACGCCATAATCGATGGTACTATCGTGAACGGCGTTTCACCACTTAATATAGCAAATTCATTATTGCAATGGGAAGCATCAAAAGAATTCAATCCTGCGATAGATTTTGGGTTTTTTGACAACAGGGTAACAGGTTCTTTGGATTTTTATTCCAGAACTAGTAATGAATTGCTTTTACAAAACCCTGTCTCATATGTTACCGGTTTTACAGACGGTATTGTGAATTTGGGTGAAGTACGAAACCAGGGCTGGGAATTTGAGTTGAGGACCAAAAATATGGTCAATGATCTTACATGGAGTACAACACTGATTGCGTCTACAAACCAAAACGAACTCCTGTCTTTTGGTGATTCAAACAATGCACTTATTCAAGATACATATGGAAGAAATTCTCAATGGATTAACCGAATTGGAGAACCTATATCTTCTTTCTACGGCTATGTAGTTGATACCGAAAACTATGATGATGCGGATTTTAGAGTAGCCTATGTTGACAAACCCTGGAACCGAATTAACGGTCAGGCGGATGATACCATAGTGAGAGATATAAATGGAGACGGTAAAATTACCGAAGATGACAAAGCCATTCTGGGAGATCCTTATCCGGATATATTATACAGCGTAACCAATGCATTTACATATGGAGATTTTGATTTTTCCTTTATGTTGCAAGGAAGCGTGGGGGCTCAGGTAAACAATATCGGAGATCAATATTTCTTTAATTGGTTTGGAAACAGGACCAGATCAGGTGGTGAAGCACAAGCAGTGGAAGATGGACTTGTACCTCATGAATCTTTTATTCAGGAAAAGGTGTTGACAAGTGAAGTTATTGCAAGTGCAGATTATTTCTCATTGCGTAATGTAAGCATAGGGTACAATATGCCAGCAAGCCTGACATCAAAACTTGGATTGTCGAAGCTAAGGGTTTATGCTACCGCTCAGAATTTGATTTATCTCACTGCTTCTGATTATTCCGGTTTCAACCCGGAGCATATAGATGGTACTGATCCTCGAGCTTATGGTTCTCAAAGGGCTGGTACACCTATATTTAGAACAATGACAATTGGTCTAAACCTTGATTTTTAATTAAATAAATAAAGAAATCATGAAGAATATAAAATATTTATTATTGACCATTACAATGGGGGTTTTCACCTCTTGTGGTGATGAGTTTTTGAATCCATTGCCGGATACTCGAGTTTCATTAGAATCATATTTCGCCTCTGATGATGATGTATTGTCTGGAGTCTATGGAATCTATGATGCCCTTCAAGGGACTAATGAGAGTACCGAGACAAATATTGGCCGTGCCAACCGAGGAGTACAATTTGAACACCTATTGACTGAGCACAGAACCGATAATACCAGAAATGCAACATTAGAGGGTTCAAAGTCTGATTTTCACAGATATATTGTTGAATCTGTGAATGTGGAGTCTGAAGATTATTATCAGTCTATGTACGAAGTTATTTTCAGGGCGAACAATATCCTGAACTACATGGACATTGCAAACGAAAATAACCGGGCAAGTTATACAGCGGAAGCTAAATTTTTAAGAGGCTATGCCTATTTTAAATTGGTGAGGTTGTTTGGCGCTGTGCCTTTGGTAACTACGGTAATAGATCCTGTGAACACTGAGGCTCTTTTTACTAGAACACCTGAAGCAGAAATTTACACACAAATAATAGCAGATCTGCAAGAAGCCGTTGATGTACTGGATAATTCTTCTAAGTCAAGGGCCTCAAAAGCAGCGGCACAGGGAATATTGGCAAAAGTGTATTTATCTCAGGCAACTCCAAATTATTCTGGTGCAGAAGCTTTGTGAAGCGATCATTGCTTCTGGAGACTATTCTTTAATGCCTGATTTTTATGATGTTTTTTATAGTGAATTGAACAATGAAATCATGTTCGCTGTTCAATATCTTGCAGGGAATGCGGATGAAAGCCAGGGCTTTTCGGCCGAATTTACTTCTTCCACTCGTGCGGGGAGAGAGGATGGTCAAAACATAGTCAATGCCAACCTTAAGGCTGATTTTGATGCCTATGGAGGAAACAGAACAGCAGTTTCTATTACCAATATTGTAGGTGAGCAGGCCCTTGAAGGTGATGAAAACGAAGTGATAAAGTTTTTACCTGAAGGCTCGGATGTTACTAGTTCTCCCCCTTCATATGGCGTTGGACGGAATGCTGGCAATGACTACATCGCTCTACGATATGCAGATATATTGTTGTTGCATGTAGAAGCAACTATGGCAGGAGGACCTGCAACTGTTGATCCAGGCGCTATAGCATCTTTCCAATTGATTAGAAATAGAGCAGGATTGACCACTCCGGTTGCGACGGTTACAAAGGCAGATTTAATGACGGAAAGAAGGGTGGAATTGGCTTTTGAAAATCAGCGCTACTTCGATTTAATCAGATTTGGAGTATTTGATGAGGTGTTATCTGCGCATTCTGATGAAATGGGATACCTATACGATACCAGAAACGCCAGGTACTTGCCGATACCGCAAAGAGAAAGAAACCTAAGCGATGGGCTTTTAGGACAAAACCCT
>CAXBNB010000118.1:0-8597 GCA_963976505.1 uncultured Reichenbachiellaceae bacterium | reverse complement strand
TAGGCACAGACTCTTTGCTCTTTCCACCAAAACTGATATTGAATCGATTGTAAAGTGTCTGATAATCTTTGATATGCCTGGCTTTCACTTCATCATAATCCAGCAATGCAAATGTTTTGAAGGTACTGTTCACATACCTTTGGGGATTACCACTTACATCCTGGAAATTAATGAAATTGGTATAAGCTGTTAGGTATATGGTGGCAGAAGTGGCGCCTTTGACCGCAATATTTTTGTATTGGGGATTTACTGTACCATCTGTGATGACTTTTAATATCGCTTTACCATGCATTTCTCCATCTAAAACTCTGACATCCAAAACTTGTGTATCTTTATTGGTGTCAACAGATTTTTGAAAATGGTGAGAATCCAATCCCAAATCAAAATTCAACGAACCAGGCTTGTCCGATTTGATTTTGATGGCAATTACCTGATCTGGAAAACTTACAAACACCTCACGAGTATAAGTGACCCCATCCACTTGGTAAGAAAGCTTGTTTAGAGCATTTTCTAAATCCAATTCTCTATGATAATTGGAAAACTGCTTATGACCTGGGAAATTCATGATCAAATCTCCAAAAGGCTGATATGCCTTTTGGGTTAGAGGCTGACTCATAAATTCTTGTTGGGCCAAAGTCTGTGCTTCCAATTGCTTGCCTTCATCAAGCAATTGCCTGATCTTGTCAAGATGCTTGTATGCACCTTTATGAGAATAATCGTGTGGCCCACCAGTCCATAGGGTTTCTTCGTTGAATTGGATTTGCTCTTGTTCAACGCCACCGTAAATCATGGCACCTAAGCGGCCATTGCCGACAGGAAGTGCTTCCAGCCAATTATTGGCTGGTTCATTATAAAACAACCTGTTTTCTGACTGTGCAAAAACCTGAGCCTTAGGAGTGAAACACAGAATTCCGAAAATTATAACTAATATAGTTTTCATTCAGTACCCTTAATTTTTAACAAATAATTAATATTTTATGCAGTTCTATCAAGTTAAAATTCTTAGCGAAATAGAACATTGTTATTCAGGCACTTTCATATCTTCCCAGATCACAATGTTTTCAGTATTTGGAAATTCACTGCTTACTTTTTGTGTCACCTTTCCTGTCACCACCCACTCAGCTCCACGTAGGTAGGTAGTAATAAACCCAGCGTCCAGTGTGGTATTGTTATGATTTTTTCCTGTATGTCCTAAAGTAGAGTGAAAAACCCTTCCCTTACCATATTTGATGGCCATCAAAACGGGCTCTTGACGCCCAGCTCCACCTCTGTCTTTAGGCTGAGATGCTGTTGCCAATACTTGCATGTTTTTAGCAGGTCCCCTCAAATTATAGTAAAGTTCGTCCTTTGTATGCAACCATTTATCAGGTAACCCCTTCATAATAGGATGGTCAGGCATTCTGGTATGCACTACAAATGGATCTTGTTGGCCGTGTGCCCCACCTCTACCTTCAGATTTATCCTTTTTTATTTTTCCATCTTCCCAATATAATATCGGTCCATGCTTTTCGGTTCTACCTCCCCATCCACCTACACCTATCATTTGGTTGTATTCTTCCCAGTCAGAAAAGGAATTGTCAGAAGCATGGAAAACCACCAGTCCCCCTCCTTTTTTTACAAATTCAACAAATTTACTCTTAGTTTCGTCAGACCAGGAGTCCCCATTGTAATCCAAGCATATCAAATCATATTTACTGAAATCAGGTTTGAAGCTTGACATGTCTTCACCTTTTGCAGGAGAAGTGACAGTAGTAGCAGTAAAAAGGGAGCTGTTATTCAAAATACCTTCAATAACAACAGAACTTCCTTGCCAATAATGATTGTTTTGACCTGTAATTATTAGCGCATCATACTTTTGAGCTACTACAGCATTGCCGGACATTATCAGTACCAGCATACCTATTGTAAAGAATGGTTGTAACGATTTATTCATAAGTGCTTTAATTTATTAGATTAGTATTAAGGAAAACTCAAATGGATTTCTCCTTCCGTTGTGTCTTTCCAGTCGTCAGTTTTAAATGGTGATACCGGTAAATTGATTTCGTTGAAAAGGTTTGTAACCAATGCGTTTGACCAACCATACCTCACCGCAACAGGCCTTTTAACTTGATCAGACCATACCTTCACCTGATTGCCATTTACTATTTCGGCTTTTGCTTTGACAAACTTTTGATCCTTGCCTGCAATTGTGAAACCAACTATTTCCATACCACGAACCTTTAGTTCAGCAGCATGATCAAAACTCACAGTGACTTTGTTGCTTTCTATTTTTTGAGATTGGTACAATGGACTAGTATATTCTCCTTCCAGCTGTCCATAATCATTATGAAATGCCAACTTTGCAAACCTTGCTCCCACTTCTTGTTTTTTTCTGGGGTGGATGTCATTGATATTGGCAATGTCGGTAACCACTACCATACCTGTGTTATTAAAAATATCCAAAGTTTTAGTCTGCGCATCCCTCAATTCGGCGGATTTCACACCATCAAAATCATTGTAATGATATGGAGCAATTTGAACAAAGTAGAAAGGAAAATCACCTTGTTGCCAAACATTTCTCCAACTTTTGATCATAGCTGGAAATAAGGTTCTGTACTGATTGGCTCTTGATACGTTAGATTCTCCCTGATACCAAAGTGCACCTTTGATTGAATACTTTTTTATCGGATGAATCATGCCATTGTACAATGCAAAAGGAATGTGCTGATCTCCCGGAAGTTTTCGTGATGGACGAGAAGACCAATCAATTTCATTATCTTGTTGTTTTGCTCTCCACTCAGCAGTTGCTTTCACCCATTCAAAACGTAGATCTTTCATCTTTTGCTCGTGTTGATCGTACCAATCCACAATATCCTTATGCCCTTCTTTAGCAGCTGTTTCTTTGTCTATCCAAGCTTGTACCCCTGAGCCACCCCAAGCAGATACGATTAGTCCGATAGGCACATCGAGTTTGTTTTGAAGTTCTCTGCCAAAAAAATATGCAATCGCACTTTTGTGAACAATATTTTCTGGACTACACACTTCCCAACTAGCATTTACATCCTCTTGAGGCTCCCATGCGAGGGTGTTGGGAACATGCAAAAACCGGATCGACGGGTAGTCAGCATTTTTAATTTCGTCATAGGCATTATTTGAGTTTTTAACTGACCAACTCATGTTGGACTGTCCCGAACAAAGCCAAACTTCTCCAATCAATACATTCCTTAAATAGACAACATTGTTTCCTTTCAGGATGATTTGCTGTGGTGTATGACTGCCTTTGAATGTAGAAACTTCCGTTTCCCATTTGCCATTTGCATCGGCTTTTAATGTCACTTCTGCTCCCCAACTTGCCATTATCTTTATTTCCTCACCTGCATCGGCACTTCCCCAAAGCTTAGCCTTAGTGTTTTGTTGCAAGACCATGTTATCTCCAAATGTCGAAGGCAACTTTACATCTGCTCTGGAAATAAATGGAACCAGTACCAAGACGAGCAGCATCATATTTAGTATTAGATTTGATTTTCTTTTCATAGCAGAAGTTTTTCAGTGGAAAATTATTTGACAATTAGTTTAGCCCTCATCGTTTTAGAATGTCCTGGAAATGTACATACTATCCAATATTCCCCTCTTCTTTTGGGTACTTGAAAATAAATGCTTTCTGAACTTTCAGGCTGAAGAATACCTGTGTGAAACAAAACCAAATCCGAATCAGGAACATAATTCTTATCCGGACCATCTAACCCAAGTTCTAAAGCCATTGCTCCTACTTGATCAGGTCCATCAGGTACAGGCTGCACTACGACAAGGTTGTGCAGCATATCATCATTGTTATTGAAAGTGATCTGTAGTTTGCTATCGCGTTCTACTTCAATTTCGGTCACATCGAATTTCATCCCCGGCAAAGTGCCGATCAATACTTTCTTATCTGGACCATCCATCCAGGTCACGGGTAGTTTATTCGTTCTCTTTGGCTGATCAGCTACATTTCCTGATTTCGACATCCCTGGCATAGGTGGAGATTTGAGTACTCCGCCAGGCACTTCATTGAGGGTATAAAATCCAGTGTCATGCAAAAGTGATTCTCCAGAGATAGTTTTCACTCCTGAGCAGTTCAACTGATGTATGAAACCTAATCTCATACCATGAATAGTCAGTTTCACTTTTTTTCCGTCCTCAGAAAGTTTAGCAGCATGAATCATCGCACCTTGCTGATCTACAATCGGGCTACCATAAGTATTGTGGTAGTGGTAAGTAAATGTTGCTAGTTTATAAGAGGAAGTATTTTCAGCCAATTGTTTCGAAACAGGTTTGGTGAATTCTACCTCAAAACCATCAGCCAATGCTTTTATGGTTTTGATTTCAAAAGGCATTTTTCCAGTCCAAACCAATCTTTGAAGGCCAAAGTTTTCTTTCCCAGTCGAAGACCAACCACGGCTGGTCATACCCACAAACATGCTGGCATCACTGCCCCAAATCATTCTCAGGATACCTGATGAAAAACCTTCTCTAAATGCAAATGATGCTCCTTGGTAAACACCGTTTACTTTCTCCATAGCTACACGCATAATTTTACTGTGCCCCTGATCACCGACAAGCATCTGACCATCGAAAGGACCAAACTTTCCTGCATTGTTGTCTATTAAAATATCTGAAGTAGAAATACCAAGAATGGTATGTGGAAACCATACCGCAGGAGCTTTCATAGCCGGAACAATCTTTGCGTATTCATACAAACTCATTCCTGATTTCTTTTCAATATCTTCAGGTTTCAATTTCATTGGTGCTTGAGGATCATCAGTCCATCGTAATCCAGCAGGATTCCCTGCAAAATCTCCCACATTCAAGTGGGTCATTCTACCTGATCCAACCCAATCACCTTGATTTTCGGTGTAGAAAATATCACCTGCATCATTGACCCCAAATCCAGATGGAGACCTTAGTCCAGTGGCTATGGGAGTCATTTCACCTTCTGGTGTAATTTTCAATAACCAACCCCTCCATTTCACCAAACTCACTCCACGGCCTTCCCAGCCAAGGTTGAGTGTAACCAACATGTCACCATTAGCGGTGAACTTTGGCCCATAAGAGTAATCATGGTAGTTTCCTGACAAAGGCCAAGAATAAATCGTTTTGTACAAATCTGCTTTTCCATCTCCATTTTTGTCTTCAAGACGGGTAAGCTCTCCTCTCTGTGATAAATAAAAGCCATTGTCTCGAAAAGCTAACCCCAAGGCTTCATGCAATCCATGGGCGTATCTGCTGTATTTTGGCTTAGCACCATAAGGCTTGTCTATCACCCATACCTCTCCACGTCTGGTTGATACACCCAACTGGTCTTTGTCCGTTAGTGCCAATCCGCCGACTTCCAACATAATATCTTCCGGAATTGGAACATCCACTATCTTATAATATTTGGATTCTTTAGCAGAAATATCAGCATTTGACTGGGCTGATACCGAAAAGCTACCCACCAAAAATGGCAACACTAGCAAAATGGATTTTACGATAGTTTTATCTATAATATTCATATTTCAATTCTTTATATTACCAGATGATTGTATAAGAAAGTTCGCTTTTTCCTTTTGAGAAATTCACCAAAAGTTCTTGTTTCCCTGCTGCCTGCCGAATCACTGGTTTTATGCCTTCACTGTCTGAAAAATCAACAAAATAATTTTTATCATCTATGGCATAGATATTATCTGGCAATGCTTCGATTACGCTTCCCTCACCGATTTTATGCCATATATTCTTTTTTAAATCAGTACGGATAATTCGAGTCAGTTTTCTCAATGTATCTGATGGCATAAACTCATTTCTGATCACCCCACCTCCTATATCCATTAAAAAAGTAGGTGTTCCATTTTGGCTTAGCTCATAACCCAATTGACGATAGGAAGCCGAAATACTGTCTGGCCAACTTGCCTTTTCATTGTCCAAATATGCGAAATCAGGATCTCCATGAATCGAGACAGGTAATCCCAACGGTTCGGCTAGCTGCTGACCACCTCTCGAATGCCACATTTTAGCAACATTTAAAAACCCATCATTCCAGGCCTGCAACAATGAGCCAAAAGCCACATCGTAAGAATAGTTGATGCCTTGTGGGGTAGCAACAGAGATACAATGAGTACGCTTAAAATCTTCGTGCATCAGAAAACTACGCTGCAGCACCACTTCATCAGAAGCTGACACGGTCATCTCCGGAAGGTTTCCTTGATTTATAGTAATTGAGCTAGGAGCGTGAAGTGCATATTTGGCTATGCCAGGCCCTTCTACGAACAAAGCCAATCCTCTTTGGTAGGGACGGTGTTTGTTGTAAACTAAAGTAAACGGAACATCTCCTTTTTTCAAAGAAGCCAAACCATACCCTGGATCATCAACCTCAAAATCTCCATTCAAATTAACGATGGTATCATTTTCAATGATTAACAGACCTCCACCCCTGTGGACCTTCATATCAAAGATATAATCTCCTGTATTGGGAATGTTCATCTTACCCTTATAGGCCAATAACTTTTGCGGGTTTTCACCAGTTGCCATCATGGATGAGATCGAATCTGTTTTCAATTCACGAATCGCAATTAAAGAATCTAAATTAGGAATTAGCTGTTTTTTATTTTCGTACTCTATTAAGCTGAGGTCTTTAAAAGCTACTTTTTTGTCTTCATACAACTTGTATTTAATATTTTTAATGGCAACAGCCGCATGATCTCCTTGGATCATAATTGGCCCTAGTGGTTTTTCATCTTGAAAGGCACTGGAGCGAGTTGGTCCAGATATTTCCTGATTTTGATGTAAAAGCGCACCATTCAACCATACTTCTTCAAACCATGCATTTTTTATTTTCTGACCGGAAGCATCAAATTTTGGCGCATGAAATATAATTTTGAAATGCTGCCATAGTCCCGGCGCTTTTGCTGCATTCATACTTGGCGCTTGGCCGTCAAAACGTTCATTCCCTTTGCCTCTTGAATCGTCCCACCTTGCGTATATTCCACCAATGTCTGAAGATTCGGGCTCGCCTACTCCCCAACTGTCCAAAAGCTGAATTTCATAACGTCCTTGAAAATAAAGTCCAGAATTGGAGTGAATCGGCATCATCACGTCCAGTTCCAATTCGATATCACCATGCTCAAAAGCGGTAAAAAGATTTTCTTTCATTCCTTTTTCAGGTTCATTTAGCAGAATGCCTGTTCCCGGCGATGAAACAAAAACTCGTTCTTGGTTCTGATCCACAGATGTATTTCCAACGATTTTCCAGTTTTTTGCGACAGGTTTAAAACCAGATAAATCATCCAACTTGAGTGTTTTGAAAGGCAAAACCGTCATAGGCTCCTGACTTTCTGTTTCAGTTGTTTCAGGTGGATTTTCTGTACAGGACATTAATAATCCAGCAAATAGAAAGGGAATGTATCGTTTCAATTTTTTCATGTTTTCTTGAAAAATTATTAGGCAATTTATATTCTCAATGAATCAGCAATGCATCTTAGCATGTCATTCTTTCAATTCTTTCATTGTCCAGAAATCATCTCGATCAGCATATTTTTCACGTACCCTTCTCACATCTCCACGACTTACTGTATTGGAATCATTCATAGCTCGGATGTAACTTGACACATAGGCTAGCCAATCGTCATCATTGCTCCCCATGGACATCATAATCCCATAATCCACTCCATCAACCTCACCTATCAAGCCATTGATCAGAATTCTGAGCAAAACGTCTTTTTCTCCAGCTACTCTTGGCGACCCAACCAAAGGTGGTGCGATCAATGAGTTTTCGCCATTTGGCACCCCTTTTAAATCTGGACCGTGGCAAGTAATGCACAATTGTTTGTAAATATCATATCCGTTCAAAATTCTATTCTTGTCGTTGTTGTTTCTATCTGATATTTTTTTCTTAAGCACTTGCAGTTCACTGTCGTCTTTTTTCAAACTCTCAATAGCAGAAACTGACACTACTTCATGGTCTTTAAACTTCTCCTGTATTTTGTTCAACAATTCGGTCGATTCCTTGCTAGGGCTATACCGTAAACTCAATGCCAATTGATTGACCACATTGATATCCGGATCGGTGACAAAGGACTCCAATAGAGATAACATGTCTTGTCCACCTGCGGCCAAAAATTGCTCACTCAGCCTTATTGCAGTGATTTTCACCCTAGCATCCTGATCTTTAAATTTTTCTACAATCAATGCTTTATCTACGATACCAAGTCCTTCTAAAGTCCATAGGGCATGGATTCTACCCAATGCATAATCTTTATTTCCTACAAGTCCAGACCAAAACGGTTCATTGTCCAATACCATCTCTTTAAGCTTCGGAACTACAGATTTATCTCCTTTTAAAATGATCAGCTTTTGCGCTGTATTTCTATACCATCCATTAGGATGCCCCAAATAATCTAGTAATTCGTCTGCGGGTTTTCCAAGCAGGTTAGGCTTTTCATCAGGCTTGATTTGCTCATGAACTATGCGGTAGATTCTTCCTTTTCCGAAATTCTTGTCAAGCCCTTTTCGTACAATTACAGGTCGAATCTTACTGCCTTCTCTAGTCCAGTTGCTTTCCTGAATGATCCCTCTGTACATATCTACAATATAAAGGCATCCATCAG
>CAXBNB010000117.1:0-8613 GCA_963976505.1 uncultured Reichenbachiellaceae bacterium | reverse complement strand
AATATGCAACTACAACAAATTCTACATTTACAATTACCGAATCAGGAGTGTATTCTGCTGAAAGAAGAAGTGAAGACTTGACTGTGTCGTGCGTAAGGTCAATTGGTAACTTTACAGTTACAATAGATGAAAAACCTACAGGCGTTCCAGCGTTGACTTCTACTGGAAACCTTGAGTTTTGCGAGGGAGAAGGAATGGTGGTGTTGACCGCTCCTACAGGGTTTGCCAACTATCAATGGTATAAAAATGGTTCTGCGATCGGAGTGAATACTCCGGGATTTTCTGCTACCTTAAACACCCTAGAAGTAACTGAAGCGGGTACTTATTCCGTGAGTGTTGGAAACGCTTCTGGATGTTATGGTCCTGTATCAAATGTAATCAGTGTTACTGTTCGATCTCTGCCTTCACTGCCTAGTAGTATTAGCCAGGTAGAAACGAGTTGCGGAGAGGGTGCTGTTACATTCTCTTTCTATGGAAGTAGTTCTTACAGGTATCAGTTGATCAATGCACTGACTGGGCAACCGTCAGGCAACTCTGTTTCAGGAGCTTCTCCCGGGTATATTACCTCAGATGTGATCAGCGAAGCAACACCATTTTATTTTGAGGTGTCTTATGCAGATGGTTCAGGTTGTGTCAATTTATGTCAACAATGTGTCTTTAGAACTAGACGGCAATACACTTCAAGCCGTCATTACTGCTTATAATGGTTATGAGGAGATCAGATGGTATCGAAACGGTGTGTTATTGAAAAACAGAACAGGTTCTTCTATCAGCATTACCGATGCAGCTGAATATTCCGTAGAAGTTGACTTTAGTGGAGCAGGAGTTTGTACTCAATCTTCCAACTCAATCAATTTAGGTAGTTCAGCAGCCGCAGGAAGAAACAATGGACGAATTACTGCCAGTACCTATCCTAATCCTTCTCAAAATGAATTGAATGTTGATATAGAAGGAGAGAATTATGGTATCTACAGAGTAGATGTGATGTCATTGGCTGGTCAGGTACTTATTTCTCACAAACTTGATAAGCAATTGGATGAGTTTACTCAGACTATATCTATCAGGCACTTGGAAAGGGGTATTTACAACCTACACATCAGCAAGAGTGGCATTTCTAAAAATTTCAGAATAGTTAAAAATTAATAATTATGAAAGCATTAAATTATATTATTCTAGCAGGTATGGTCATACTAGCTTTCGCCTGTGCAGAACCCGAGGATCCAACGGCTACAAACATGGCTTATGGCAATTGGGAGGTAAGTGAGTACTATGTAAATGGACAAACCGATGGAAGTTCTGTCATCAATAGATTCACTCTGGAAAGAGATGGAAGTTTTATCCTTGAAGATAACAATGGAATTCTTTTTGCAGGAACATGGGTGGCTACAGACACGTCACTTACATTGACAGATACCAGTGGAGACGGTCAGGTATTTACCTTTACAATTGTATTTCAGTCTTATACTAAAATGCAATTGTTACAAGTGATATCCAGTCCTTCAGCTGGTGATATTGAAATCAGGTACTTGATGGACTTAGATTCTAATGGATCCAGATACGGAAGTTGATTGTAATAAAGACTAGCGTGATTTACGCTAGATGAATTATGTTTAAAGACCAAAGAGATTTTCTCTTTGGTCTTTTTTATGCACTGATAAATATTCGACGAATTGGTTTGATTTTTAACATAGACTCTTCACTCTAATCAGGGACAGAGTAGTCTAATGAAAGTTCTTTGAAGTGAAAACCTTAAGGTGTTAAGTCCAACGATACATCAAATGGATGCTGTTTAGACAGATTCATTTTGTATTCCTCAGAGACTTGATCTCTTTATCTAACTGCTCCCAATCTTCAAAAGAAAGTTCATCTACATGAGGGCTGTCATCGGATTTTTTAGCCATCAGGCCACCTGACATTATAAAACTTGATGCTAAAATGACGATAAGCAAGATTGCTGGATTGAAATTCTCATCCTGCATTCCTAAGGGAATAGAAAAGAACAATAAAACTGTTACGAGACCCCTTGGAGCAATCCACAACTGTGGTAAGATTCCTTTACCCACAAAAAGTTTAAGAAAGATGAATCGGATAAGGAAAGTCGAAAACAAAATGCCCAATGAAATATAAATAGAAGGTAGATCTGTGATCCCAGAAAAATCCAGAGTCATTCCAAAAATGACAAAGAAAAAAGTTCTGACCACAAAGGCAGTTTCCATCGTAACCATGTGAAAATCTTCAGTGATCTCCTTTAATGCGTGTTCCCTAATAAGTTTTTTTAATTTACCCCTAAAAAAAAGTTGATAATTGTTCAATACAACACCAAATACCATTATTATGAGCAATGAAGAAAGGTGAAATAATTTTCCTGTTGAATACAACAGCACCAACACAGAAATAAGGAAAAACAATTTAACCTTTGATTGCAAATATTGTAACAACAAAACCAGCGCATAGCTGAGAATCAGGGATAAAACAACTGTTAAAATAATGCTGCTCGATACATCGGTCACTACTTTGGAAATGCTAGTTGTTTCAGCTCCGCCGATCATAAAATAAAAAAACATGATCCCAAGAATGTCTGAAAACGTGCTTTCGTAAATCATAAACTCACGTTTGCTATCGATCAAGTTGGCTACACTTGGTATAATGATAGCACTGCTTAAAATAGATAGTGGGATTGCATACAATAGGGCGGTGTAAAAATCTTTTACAATAAATGAGTGAAAGAGATATGCAATGGCAAATGCTGTAGCCAGCAAGGTCAATAAAGCCACAAAAAAGGATTTGATGAGTAAAGATTTTTTTTCTTTTTTTAATTCCAAATCTAATGACCCCTCAAGGACGATCATAATAAGACCAACAATCCCAAGCAGCTCCAATGCAGCCATGACATAATTGCTCAAGTCGATATGCGCTTGTTTGAGCAATTCCTGAAAACCAATACCGAGCGCAATAAGTAAGAGTACACTTGGGATATTCGTTTTTTTAGATATATAATTAAAGCAATAAGAAACAATTATGACTAATGAGATAGCAATTGCTTGATTATATGCATTAAAGATGTCCATAAATCACTATTTTGATGTTTTATTTATCAATTGAGACTGTAGCTTTGAATACAGGTCACAAAAATCACAAGATTTTCAGTGACTTTTAGCTATTTCCAAGGTCTCAATATGAGAATTATCATTTAATTCGATCAATATATGGTAAAAAAGAACAAGTTTGGAACATTTGGGGGAGTTTTCGTTCCTTCAATACTCACTATTCTAGGTGTTATCATGTACCTCAGACTTCCGATGATTGTCGGCGAGGCAGGTCTGTGGGCAACCATCGGGATTATCGTAGTGGCTCATATTATTTCTGTGACCACAGGGTTAAGTGTTTCTTCTATCGCTACCGATAAAAAAGTACAGGCTGGTGGTACTTATTATATGATTTCTCGCAGTTTGGGACTGCCAATAGGAGGTACCTTAGGTATTGCTTTATTCGTTGGCTTGTCTTTTAGTGTCAGCTTATACCTCATTGGTTTTTCTGAAAGTTTTCTCAACTATTGGGGTTTTTCTAGTGATATCAATAATATTAGATTAACCGGTTCCATTCTATTACTGGCGGTAACCACAGTTACTTTCATCAGTACATCTCTTGCCATCAAAACTCAATATTTCATCCTTACAGCTATTATTCTGTCTTTGATTTCTGTGTTTTTCGGTAACCATGATTTTGCTCCTTCTGTTCCTACATTATCTAATCCTTCTTCGGCCATTCCTTTAATGGTTTTGTTTGGAATCTACTTCCCTGCAGTGACGGGTTTTGAGGCGGGGGTGTCCATGTCTGGAGATTTAAAAGATCCTAAAAAGTCAATACCACTTGGATCAATAATGGCTATTGTAGTAGGTTTTGTAGTGTATGTTGGTGTTGCTGCCTTTTTTGCTTTCACTGTCAATAGCGATGCACTGGTGAACAATCCCAACATTCTTTTAGAAATGGCATGGATTCCTGAACTGGTCATAGCAGGTATTTGGGGAGCCACTCTTTCGTCTGCTTTAGGAAGTATACTGGGAGCACCACGCATTTTGCAGGCTACTGCTGTTGATAAAATTACGCCAAAGGTCTTTGCCAAAGGATATGGCGCAACAAATGAACCACGTAATGCCCTGTTGCTTACTTTTTTAATTGCAGAAATAGGGATTTTGATTGGTGAATTAGATGTCATAGCCAGAGTTGTGTCTATTTTCTTTATTACAACTTATGGTTTTTTAAACATCAGCGCTACTTTCGAAAGGTGGACGAGTACCGATTTTCGTCCAGAACTTAAAATACCTGGGTGGATCAGTGTGTTGGGTGCTATTGCATGTATCCTGGTTATGATACAACTAGATTTTGTAGCCATGTTGGCTGCCATTTTAGTATTAGGACTATTGTTTTTGTTCTTGAAAAGAAAAGAATTGACGTTGGATTCCGGAGACGCTTGGAGTGGGGTTTGGGCTTCATTGGTGAAAAAAGGATTGACTAACCTGAAAAGAGACAAACTCCATAAAAGAAATTGGCGTCCAAATACAATCATGTTTAGCGGTAGCCCAGAAGTACGCCAATATTTGGTGGAGATCGGCAAAGCGATCTCTGGAAAATTCGGAATATTATCGGCATTCGAACTGGTTGAAAGTGATGACAAGGTGTTGACCAAAACGCAATCTAATCTGGCAGAAACGGAAGATTCAGGGTATTTCCAACATAAACTTTACTGTAGAGATGTCTATTCGGGAATGGATCAGATTTCAAGAGTTTTTGGATTTTCTGGTGTCGAACCCAATACGGTTTTAATGGGATGGAGCAAAAGCCCAAGAAATAAAGAGCGGTTTATAGATTTGATTGGAGGGTTTGCTTACAATCATTACAATTCAATATTTTTAAATTACAATCAGGAGAAAAAATTTGGACAACACAGTTCCATAGATATTTGGTGGAGTGGGTCAGGAAGAAATCTGGCAATGGCGCTCAACTTGATCAGACCCATCAGTAATTCACATTTATGGAAGAGTACAAAGGTTCGACTTCTTATCATTAATACTGAAAACGATGAAGCCGAAAATGTTTACAAAGCTACTTCGGCGATTTTGGATAGTTACCGCACCGAAGCTGAAGTGAGGATCGTAAACAATGAAATTGATCCACTATCGGGACAGGAAATTATTTCAGAAGAATCCAAAGATACGGACCTTGTTATCCTTGGAGTACCAGATCAGAAATACAATAATTTAGAAAAATATTATGGTCAGATCAGCGGTATTCTTGATGGGGTGGGTACAGCATTGGTAATCAATGCATCGGAAGACTTTGAAGAACTGGAAGTGATATCACCTTCTAAAACCAAAAGTAAGGCGCTTTTGAAAGATGCTGAAACAGGCATGTTGGAATTGCCTCCCTTGACAATGTCCGAATATCCTGAAATTGCAACGGATATGCTGAAGGTTGATGTAAATGGGAGAAAAGTATTGGAATTGTTTCATAAGAAGACTTTCCAACCGATCATCACCAACCATATTGACATATTAAAAGAATTGACTGATAGAGTCGGTTATATCCAAAAGGAACTAAAAAAAGTAGCTGACCTACCGGATAGCTACAGAAAGAAAAAGGGCATTGATAAATTAAAAAACGAAGTGTTTTTTAAGACAAACGCTCTATTCGCAACAGAACTAAAAGAGAATATTCTTCCTGTCCAGTTGGAGCGATTTAATGAGAACATTAATTGGTATTTGGATAGGTTGTCAGATGAATTAACAAAATATCCTCAGAAACTGAAGGTGAGTTATCAGGCTGAAGATTTTGAAATAAAACCGGAAGACACTGGGGGGCTGAAGTTATTCAAAAGGATCAAGCGTGCGAAGCATTGGCTTGTAGGGCAGCCAATCACTCATGTAGTGAACTATAAAGAAGTGGCCAAGTATTATCAGTTGCACAACCGACAAATATTCTTATCTCAATTACTCAGCAGGTTTGAGGAAGAGGAAATGGCATTTTACCATGACCTTCGAAGAATCACCAATTCTATCATTGGTTTTTTGGATGAAGTGGAGCGAAAAATATGGCAAGATGATAGCTGGAATAATGACAATCTACAGAAAATAGAAGAGCAAATAAAAAGGGATGTAGAGCAACAAAAGCAATTGTCTCAATTGTTTGAAGGAAGACTACAATTGGAGTTTCGTAAAAATCTTCAACAGATGAGCGATGACTTGCAAAAAATCAACATCAATCAGGTCATAAAACAGAATTTCAAATCACCTAAATTTTATAAGGAAGTCTTAATGAATATAGCCAATATTCCTGAAGATGCTCACCTGAAAATTAAGACACTGCTCAATATGATATTGATGGAGTTGTCAGTAAATGCCACTAAGAACAGGATAGAAGAGTTGCATGAGCAATTTGGTGAAAAATTGAAGCATGTGGTCAAACAGAAATACCTCAAGGAACTGGACAAAATATTAGAAGATATAAGTAAAAACAAAAGTACCTCTGATCAGGAAAAACTGAAACTGGATGAGGATTTTGAGACAGAACTTCAAGAGTCGTTCCATGAAAACCTGCAAAGGATGATATTGCTTACTGAATCTATGCCCGAATCTCTTGAAGTATATTCTTCTCATAATACCAGTGAAGAAGAACAAGAGACACTTTCAATATCTGTGGCCAGTATGGCCGAGTACTATCTGAAATCCAGATATGAGGTGGTGGTTGAACAACAGTTCAACAATGTATTGGAGTTTCTGAAAAGATCAGTTTTCGCAACCAGAGACATGCTCAACTTGACTCAGTTCAACATCGAGAATGTGACAGTAGAGACAGGTAATCATGAAACATTGAAAAGTGAAATATTGGAGAAGTGTACTTCGAAAATAGAAAAAGAAAAGTCGCAGGTCAACGAAAAAATTGTGGAATATATCGAATATGCTGATACTCAGTTTGAAAAGGCCTTTGAACCACTTTCTTCCATGAAGATTGAAGAAAGTGCAGCTGATTTTGTTTCAGGTCTGAGGAACTATCAAGGACAAAAAGTCCTCTCAGGAATGAACTACATTACCAATGAAGCAAAAGAGGTGTTCCGAAGTTTACTCACTAAAATATTCTATAGCAGAAGTGAAGGAATCCTTCTTGCAAAAAAATTGAATAAGGTACCGGGCCTTATTTCTACCAACAGTCGGTTGTTGGATCTGGGTGAAAAAGTGAATCCTTCAGCGGATGCACTCAAATCATTGCCCCAATACTATGTCACTTTGTTCAATGGTAAATCCAGCATCAGTAAGGATTTTTGGATCAATCGAAATAAAGATGAAAAAACTTTCGGAAAGGCTGTGAAAAGGTATCAACATGGCCGTGGCGGAGGCATTTTGTTGCTAGGCGATCGAAATTCTGGCAAGACAGCATTTGGCAAACAGGTGGTTCATCAGTTTCTGAAAAAAAATCCGACCTTTTCGGTTTTTTCACCGATTCAAGGAACGACATCTATTGCAGGATTTACTGAAGCCTTGAGAAAAGCTACTCAAAAGTATGGAGATACCTCACAGATCTTGAGCCAACTGCCAATTGGCAGTGTGGTCATTATCAATGACCTGGAACTTTTCTGGGAAAGAACGGCAAGTGGATTGGAGGTAGTAAGGCATTTGGAGCAACTAATTGATGAGTTTGGTAACAAGATTTTGTTTGTGGTCAACATGAATCCCCATGCCTATAAACTGATCAATCAATTGACGGGATTTGGTGACAGGTTTATTGAAATCATCAATTTTAGTCCGTTTTATGCGGAAGAACTCAAAGACCTCATCATGAAGCGTCACCGATCCAGCGGGATGTCTATTCGTTTTAATTCCGATAAAGACGATTTAAACGAAGTGCAGTTGGCACAGCTTTTCAACAGCTACTTCAACTACTGTGAGGGCAATCCCGGCACAGCACTCAATGGTTGGCTTGCCAATGTAAATAGGGCTATTGGCAATGACCTTATTATCAAAAAACCGGAGTACCCTTCTACCACTGTCTTAGAAGAACTCAATGAAGATTGGTGTATGGTGTTGACACTTTTTGTATTGCACAAGCGGTTGACCGAAGATAAAATAGAACGCATCAGCGGATGGAATGGAGGCCAAGTGAAAAGCATGGTACAAGCAATGGTGAGGTCAGGAATAGTCCTTGAAAAGGCTCCCGGGATTTACCACGTAGATCCATACTTGCAGCCCTTTTTGGTGCGTGCACTTAAGGATAGAGAGGTGTTGTTATGAGTAGGAGGAATATAAAGGGTTTCCTCCGGAAATTGTTTCATCACAAGCAAAAAGATGAAGCCAAAGACAATGATGGCACCAATGAAGCCATAGACTATGCTTTCACTTTTGAAACCAATGCCAAAGAAAGGGTGCTGAAAGAACATATCAAGGAGATAATAGTACTCAGCCCATGGGCGACCGTTACCCCACATCACATCACCTTTCAAAAGGGTGAGAACGATAGGTCACAAGTTGAGGTGCAATTTGGAGTCTTAAGCAAGCGCAAAGGCAAATTGATAGAAGATGAAATAAGGAGACTTGCCAGTGGAAATCAATGATAGACTTGAAG
>CAXBNB010000116.1:0-8637 GCA_963976505.1 uncultured Reichenbachiellaceae bacterium | reverse complement strand
TGCTACTACAGTAGATACGACTAACATTGAAGTAACAAACATCAAAGCTTGACCAAGTACCCAATACAAAAGTGCTGTGATGATTGGTCCTCCGGCACCATGACCTTCGCCATGAATAGCCCCAAGGATAATTAATCCCGTGGAAACCGCCATAGCTCCCTCTACAAAACCAGTTCCTGTGTTTTTTTGGTCAACGATTTCCTGTTTTACATGAAATTTGTTCAATATTACTTTATCATTGATAATGATGGATAGATTGAGTAGAACGATAGAAAGACCTCCGTAAATTCCTATATCGATTAGGTCATTTACTAGCCCGTCGGACTCTCCCAACAGGGCACTTCCAATAGCCAGCAACAATCCTATAAAGTACCCTACATAAGCTACTGAAAAGGCGAAATTGTCATTTTCCACTAATTCATAGTTGACCCTTATACTTGGATGAAAAAGCTGATAGATTAGCTTACCTATAAAGAACAAAAAGAAGGAAATAGCTAAGTATATGATGGTTGTCAATATGCCGTCTAAGAGTGGTAACATGGTCATGAAGGTTTATGGTTTACGGTCATTTTTTATCAATAAGAAAGTTATTTTCCAAATCCACCGCCTCTTGAGCGAGATGTAGAGCCACTATATCTTGACCCTGATCGAGAAGTTCTTCCTGACACCCTTTGCTTGAAGTTGGAATTGTTCCTGCTCCATGAGGAGTTGGGTCTTGAGCTACTTGTATAGCTGCTGTTGGTACCATAGTATGACTTGCCTCCTGTCGTAGGGCCATAGTAGGAACGTCCAGTGCCGTAATAGTTGCCACGGTAGTTGTTGTAATAAGAACGGCTAACAGGATAACTAGCCATGCGGAACATGCTGCTCATAAATGCATATTGTCCATAAAATGCCCAAAAGCTACCACCATTTCTGTTTTCCCATTGGCCATATTTGGTATTGCCGACATAGTTGTTGTATCCAGGAGGGCTGGCACCTTTGTGCAATTTACCATCTTCACTTCGCGAGGCTATTTCCATTCCCATGTCGTTAACATGTTGGTTGAAAAAAAGCTCGTCCACTTCATACCATCCGGAAACATATTCTTCGGGCTTGCCTTCTTCTCTTTCCTCAATGATTTTATATTGATGTTTGTAAGTTTCGAAAAAACTACCTTCAACATCCATGTCATTGAGCAAAATTGAAAATATCCGATCAGTAGGCATGTCTTTGATGACGAGGTCAACAGGGTTCTTTTGAAATTTTTTACCCCCACATCCGTAAAGGAGGGTTAAAATCATCAGAATGGTTATGCTTTTGTAAGCTTTCATTGTATCTGTTTACTTTGAATTTAACTTCAGTTATTATTTTTTTACGAATTTAACCTTTTGACTATAAGGAGCAAAGACATTTAAATATTCCTCCGTAAAAGGAAAATGTATAAAGTATTGAAAGCGGTTTTTATTTTCCAGCCGGAATGATACTTGAAATCTCATATTCCTTAATCACTTTACCTGCTGAGGCATCAAACTCTCGTTCTCCCCACTGAGTAATACTAATAATTAGAGTTTCCTCGTCATTGTAGTATTCCCAGCAAACCAGTTCTTCCCAGTCGTCAGTTCCTTTAGTTTTGTCATTGAAATAGCCTGCTACATCAGAATCCAAATAGTATTGTACCCCATCAAGTTCCAATTTCTTTGGAGGATGTTCTTTTTTGATGGTTTTGTCAATGATGTCTTCACCAAGCTTCCTCATTTTTATGTTCTTACTCACGGTTAGGAACGTCTCACCCTCAGTTTCTACACTTAGGTACAGTACTTCATCCCCAGAGTCGATCATATACTCTTTTGAGAAATTATTGTTGCCCCAGTCATATTCATATACTTCCTTTACCTGCCACGATTTCATATCGTAATCCAGGATGAACCCTTGATCCAAATCTTTGATAGACATATTGGTTATGTCGTATTCAGGTTCTTTTTCTTTCTTCTTTAAAAAATCAAATACTCCCATGTTAGTTACCTTGTTTCACTGATTGCCAAATACTCTTTGGTATAGATAAAGTCCAGCTATAAGGATTAATGCTATTAATCCAACCTTGAAAAGGATGCCGAATATGACTCCTGCTAGGAATAAAATAACGGCTACAACCAACAATATTTTTACTAAATCAAACATATCTATTTTGAAATTTGATCGACTGGCAAGCAAAGTCTGACAGTCGATCATTTTATAATTTAATGGGTTAGTCTTTTTTGTCCAGCCCCATTTTAGCTTTCATTGCTGCCAGGCTATCGGCAGCTTTTATTTGTGAAGCATCACCTTCAAGTACTTTGTCAATCTCGTCATCAATGCTTTTGCTTTCATTTGCAATTTCACCATAAGATTGAGCTAGTGCTTCGTCTTGTGCTACTTTGTCTTTCATTTTTTCTAGCATGGCTACTGTGCCAGATGCGTCTACTTGTGCCAGTTGTTTGTTTAGGTTTTTGGTGGCTGCACTTACCTTTACCCTTGCTTTCAAGGTTTTAAGTTCATTTTCATACTGGCTTACTGTAGAGCGGATTTTTTTCACATTCACATCCAGTTGAGATACACTGGTTTCGAACCGTACTTGCTCTTCTTTAGACCTAGTCATTTGACCAATGGCTTCTTCTTTTTTCACCAACGCTTCGCTCGCAAGTCTGTCTGCTTCTGCCGAATCTATTTGGCCTTCGGCTCCTTTTTTCAATAAAAGCATGGCTTTGCTTTCATAGTCACTCGCTTTGCTTTTGTAAGTTTCCACATCATTCTTTGCCCTGATGGCCATGGCCTTCACTTCCGCTAATGCTTGCAGGCTTTTATCCAAGTCCTTTTTCAGGTCTCTAATGCCTTGCTCGGTTAATTTGATTGGGTCTTCTAATTTGTCTATTGCAGAATGTGCTTCTGCCTCTCCTATTTTGAAAAGTCTTTTAAACATGTTCATGATTATTTCTATTTTAGTTTTTTGATAATTTTAGTATTTCATTGGAGTATTCTCCCAGCAGCATGGCCAATGAATTGAACGTTGCTTCGATTTCATTTAGGTCAAGGTTTTCAAGCTCGTGGGTATTTCTGAAGAGTACTTTTTTGCCTGACTCGTCTAGTACAAAAGCCCCGTGTATTACATCCCTGCTTTTTTGCATCAATTGTTTGTAAGTATCGGCCGTAGGATTTTTCAATTCAATTATAAATTGTTCTACTATGAGCAACGGATCTGCAATAACTAAGACAAGATTTTTGATTCCTTGAGATTCGTTTTCTATTACAATTAAACCATCTTCTTGGTTTTCATAGCTTATTGCGTATCCCAGATCTAGTAAATATTCTTTTACTTTTTGAAAGTAATTGTCCATTATTAAAATTGTTTTATGTGCGTAATTAAATGGTGAATGGCATTGTTGTATTCTCAAATTTAATTACTAATTGATAGCTTATTCAATATTGATTGTTAAAAAATGGTTTCCTTATCGGGTGGAGGTCTTAATTTCATATTTGCTTGTGTTTTTTTGATTAATTTGGCTATGTTTACGTAAACATAATGCAAATAGTTTTGGTTATGCAAATAAAATTAGCATATTATTTCAAATTATGTCAAGAATAGGAAAAAATATAAAGAAGATAAGATCGCTGAAAAAGATCAGTCAAACCGAATTTGCGGAGATTTTTTCTTTGACAAGGGGTAGTATTGGTGCTTATGAAGAAGAAAGGGCTGAGCCCAAATTAGAAACGATAATTCAATTAGCTAATTATTTTGGCTTATCTATCGATGCACTGGTAAACAAAGAGCTTACTGTTACTGACCTCTACAGTTTAGACATTGTAAATGAAAAACTCAATGAGGCGCATCAGTTCAAAAAGGAAACTGAAGTTGCTTATAAACGAGGTGGAATTGGGCTGGTGAAAATTGACAGCCAATTGGAGTATGTGGTCAATTTTGGCAATAAAGATTTCATCAACAAACTACCATTTATAGAACTGCCTGTTAACTTTAAGGGAGTTACTCGTGCATTTGAGCTCAAAGGCAGTGAAATGGAATACCACCAAAATGGCTTGCATCATGGCGATATTTTACTTTGTCTTCAGTGTAGCTTGACGGACAAAAAACTTGAAGAAGGCAAAGTATATGTATTGATAAACGATGGTAAAATCATTACCAGAAGGTGGAAGACAATGAACAGAGATAAACTAATCTGGATCAGTGATGATCCAAATTACGAACAGCTAGAACTATCGCTTGATGCCATTCAAGAACTTTGGGAAGTGAAGGGTGTTTACAGTACTTATCTGAATCCACCTAAAATGCTTGAAGAAAAAGTGATGATTCTTGAAAGACAGATGGAAGAGTTTTCGAAACAGCTAGGAAATTTAAAGAAGTAGAAAATTTTTTAACTTATAGGTTTTTTAGCTTCTTTTGGATTGACCTTATCTCTTGATCTTGCTCACCCAACGATTCCGGAACGGAGGAATAAAAATTTGATGATTCTTCTTGTAATTCGATAAGGGCATTTTCAATGCTTTTTTGTCATTCACGCATGAACGAAAATTTTGCTTCTGTTACATTTTTTTGCCTGTCGAATCGCTGGTTAAATTTTTGATGTTGTCCTCTTTGTCCTACCCAATTTGTTACTATAAATGTACTTTCAATTTGGTGAACGAACAAAGTAAAGGTTGCGTTTTATCGATCGGATATATTCTGTAACCAGGCAAACAACTCCATACTCCATGCCAGGGCTACATGCAGGATGACTCCTCCCCAGATTCGGTTCGTGTAAAAAGCCAAAATCCCTATGAGGTAACCGCCAAAAGCAGAACTGATGGTTTCTGGTAAAGGTTTGCCAAAATGCAGGAATACATAGCTACCTACCATAGCTAGCACCGCATGACCTCCCAAAGTTCTTGCAAAAGCAATGACCAGAAAGCCACGAAAGAATAACTCAACACTGATGTAATAAGATCCATAAACCAGTTCGTAAATTAGTACTGAGATGAATTCAGGAATTTGGTGAAAAGCGGCAAAATCTGCACCGCCGGAGTGTTTGTACCTGGGGTAATAGGTATTCAACTCTGCCATAAAAGAGGCGATAGCCATGCCTCCAAAAACTAATCCTACTAACAGTACATAAGGCTTCAGGTCAAATTTTTTCAGTGTCAGACCGTACCAGTGATTTTCACTGCCTCTGTTTTTTTCGTAGAAATAATAAAAAATGAGGATAGGTACGACATTGGCTAGCAGACTATCACCCCACGATATATTTTTAAAAGCAAAGTAATAATCTGCCTTGGGGAGTGATTTGATGATGTCGTAAAAGTAATAGAACTGCCTATCGAAACTTATGATGGCAAAACCGACAAAAAACTTAATCCAAAATTCTTTTGACTTTACCCAACCAGTTTCGATTTTGTATAGATACAGAAACACACAAGTGACCAAAAATGGAAATGACATGTGTAGAAACATAAACAACCACTTGAGTTCTGAACCGGTGTAAGAATCGAGTATAGAATCCTCAAAGTCATATTTGTAGTTGAAATAAGTGCATAAAGATAGAAAGATTGCAACAGATAGATACAACTTTAGATGAAAGTGGTCTTCGAGGTATTTTTTTAGATAACTGATGATGGTGCGCATTGAAAGAGTCGGTCTGATTGTGATGTCAACTCAATAATAAATCTCTTCTTTAAGAATTAGAGAATAAAAAGGCTTAAAAATTTTGAATGGCTGGTTTTTAACTATTGTCTTGCTGTGAATTCTAGGTCTATTTTTTCTCTATTTTCATACACCTACGATTCTATGTCATCGGTAAATTTTGTATTGAGAACAGTGTAATTTTTTGTTAGGAATGAAATAGACAACAAGTTACGACAGAATTTGGAGTGGAAAAAGCAATAAAATTAAGTATTCTAAATCTGTCCTGAAACTCTTATCTTAAAGCTTAAGGATCACTTAACAAGTATATATATGGTGAAGCAAACTGACCCTTGACAGTCGTAGGAAGAAATTTTAATTGAATTTGCACTAGGTTTGATGAAGCGAGTGTATTTATTTTATGGATTCCATCAATTTTAAAGTATGAAAACAATATTCATTTTAAAGTTTTTCATTTTACCGATCTTGGTATTTGTGTCAGTTTACAAGACTTTTGCACAAACAGGCTCTGCTAGTGAACCTGTGCGATACATTGGTGGCGTAACCATAGATCCCAATGTGCATGAAGGGCGGTTGAGGTATGCTGTGGGGACTGAAAACATACAAGTTTTGCGAGCAAACAGAACATATCCTGAGCAAGCGGAAGATTATGGATGGACGTACAATCATGCCCCAAACTTGGCCTATTGGAATGAAACATTTTTCTTGCAGTATCTAAGCAATCCCCAAGATGAACATGTAGCTCCCGGTCATACATTATTGGCAACTTCCACTGATGGTCGCCATTGGGGAAAACCCAAGGTGGTTTTTCCTCACTACAAAGCACCAAAAGGAGTAACCATTCCGGAAGGATATGAAGGATATATGATGCACCAGCGCATGGGTTTTTATGTTGCCCCAAATGGTCGGTTGTTGGTGCTTGGTTTTTATGGTCACACCAGAGATCCATTTGGCAAAGGTGGAATTGGACGGGTGGTCCGAGAGGTAAAAAAGGACGGGAGCTTTGGGCCTATATATTTTATTCGCTACAGCACTTTTACTGATTTTAATGAAAAAAATACCAGTTATCCATTTTATAAAAAATCAAAGGATAAAGGATTTATTGATTCATGCGAATCTCTCTTGGCGGATCGACTAAAAACCTTGCAATGGCTGGATGAAGATTACGGAAAAGATGACTTTTATGGAGAAGGCAGGATTGCCGATTCGCTTCAGGCATTTTCTTATTTCCATCGGAAGGATGGAAAGGTGGTAGGATTATGGAAGTTTTCATCTGCAGCCATTTCCGAAGACGAAGGTCAGACATTTTCCGACCCTGTGAAGATTTCAACTTTGTTGATGGCAGGCGGCAAAAACTGGGGACAAAAAACAGATGATGGTCGCTATGCGATGGTGTACAACCCCATCGAAATACAGGAATATCGTTATCCACTTACAGTCATCACTAGTGATGACGGGATGGTCTTTGATGATATGCTATTGGTTCAGGGAGAGGTGCCTCCAAGGAGGTTTTATGGTATTTGGAAGGATTTTGGTCCTTGCTACACACGAGGTATCGTGGAGGGAAATGGAAACCCTCCTGGTGAGGATATGTGGCTCACCTATAGCATGAACAAAGAGGATATTTGGGTCAGTAAAATGTCTCTGCCTATTAGATACAAAGTTGAAGGAGAGGTGCAAGAAAATTTCGACCAACTTTCTCCTGATAGCCCTATTACCGACTGGAATATTTATTCCCCAAAATGGGCATCTGCCAAGATTGTAAAAGAATCAAATAAAAACAATGTGCTTCAACTGGCAGATAAAGATCCCTACGATTATTCTCGTGCCATTAGGGTTTTTGAAGAAGGAGAGAAGGTACATGTCAAGTGTCGGGTAATGCCAAAGCAGAGTGATACAGGGACACTAGAAATAGATGTGGTGGACAGGTATGGTAACCGACCAGTTAGAATCCATTTCAAACCTGATGGTAAACTGGTGGCTTTCGATGGGGCTAAAGAAGTCTTCATTCAAAATTTCCAGGTGAATCAGTGGTATGACTTGAAGTTAACGATTGATGCTACACCGCATGGCAATTACAGCCTTGCAGTGAATGGCAAAGAAAAGCTTTCTGGAGTGCAACTTTGTGAAGCAGTAAAATCTGTAGAGCGGATATCTTTCAGGACAGGGCAATACCGAATACTGCCAACCAGAAAAACACCCAATGAGGACGAAGTAGAACCACTGGAAGGGGCGGATGAATCCGTTAAGGAGGCTTCATTTTGGATTGATAATGTGGAGGTGACGAATGAATGATGTTCGATATTGTTTAGGGCTTCACTCAAAATGAAAAGTTTGAATTGTGTATTTATTCTTTAAGTCTGGTGGATGGGTGCTACTAATAACCATATAATCGAGTAACTTTATTCTATGAAGCCAAGGTTATACTTCGACACTTCTGTGTTCGGTGGGATTTATGATGAAGAGTTTCAACTGGAAACGGAAAAGTTGTTTGAAATGGTTGAACTTGGACAAATAGTCTGTGTTTTCTCCGATTTGACTATTACTGAATTGGAAAATGCACCTGATAAAGTAAAAACATACTTCAAAAAATTACCGTTACAAAATATTGAGAAGGTTGAAATTACAGAAGACAGCTTTTCACTTGCAGATCAATACATTTTTGAAAAGGTAGTTGGTAAAACCAGTTATGATGATTGTCTGCACATCGCCACAGCTACTTTGAACAAAGTTGACTATCTGGTTAGTTGGAATTTTAAACACATCGTAAACGTATTTAGGATAAGAGGCTATAACTCTATAAATATTAAAAACGGACTTGTTCAATTGGACATTCGTTCACCAAAAGAAATTGTGAATTATGGAACCACAGATTAAAGAAAAACAATTTGACAGTGTAAAGTTCTTTCGTCAGGAAAAAGAACGAATCTCGCATGAAACTAAGGGTATGACTTTTAGTGAATTCAAAGCGTATCTCGAAAAGCATAAAA
>CAXBNB010000115.1:0-8653 GCA_963976505.1 uncultured Reichenbachiellaceae bacterium | reverse complement strand
AAAAAATCCCAACCACATTACTATGATTGGGATTCCTTGACTTGTAGTGACTGAAAAGCTTGCCTGCCGAAGGCATGACCCAAGTTACACCTGTCTATCGTAGCAGAAACTGGCACTAGCTTATTCTTTATTTCAATCCTGCGGTGACAAGCTTTACTACTTCATTGATATGACCATTCGAGACTCTAAAGCTAAACAGGATCATTCATGAAAAAGCCCTCTCAACTTACGCTGCAAGGGCTTTCATCTCTTCTATATCAGCACGGAAGTAACTTCCGCGCTAAAGGGGGCTCGGACTAGCGGGGTTACACCGAAATGGCAAAACGTGCGACATTGGGTCTAGAGCTTCACTTTAATTTGCAACGTACCACCCAATCCAACTTCTACGATTCTTCTTAATGTCGAGATTCTGATATCTCCAACTGCTCTTTCTATTTTTGATATGTATGTCCTTTTCACGTTTAGCTTTTCGGCTAATTGCTGCTGGGTCATATTGGCCTCTTTGCGCTTTTCTTTTACTAATTCTGCAATAAGATATGCTTCTGCATTTTGCTCAAAATCAGTCCTGCTTTCAGTTCCAACTTTGCCATATTTTAAATCAAAATGCTCGTTGATTGTTTTAGGGTTACTTGCTTTCATAATATTCTCTTCTTAATCGTACAGCTCTATCTATTTCTTTTCTGGGCAACTTTTGAGATTTCTTGGCAAAGCCATGTAAAAGGATAACCAACTTCCCTTCATCAAAAAAACTGAAGAGTCTGTAAATATCACTTCCTGACTTAATTCTTATCTCATAAATTCCGTCTTCAATATGCTTAAAGAACTTTTTCGGGATAATCTCCACAGTCATGATAATGTGTAATACATAATCAATTTTCGTCTGTACAGACTTAGACTGCTTGTTGTAAAACTCCCAATAATAATCTTTAAACGGTTCTAACTTCCTCATATCTCAAACTACAATAGTAACTAATTAGTTTCTTTTTAATGACACTATTTAGTTTCTTTTTTTATCCCAACGGATGAATTTTCTCAACTTGCATTTTCTTTCCTCCAGGTCATTATATAAAAGGTCTTCTACAGTATCCACTGGCGCACATTTTGCAGTAGCATAATGCATGACTCACACCAGTAATTTCCAACAGGCCTTTCCTTTCCACATATTTCCATCTCATTCACTATTCATCGCAGCATCAATTATTCACATTCTTTTGTAGTGTACCCTTTTGAAATAAAAAATCCCAACCACATTACTATGATTGGGATTTCGTTTCTTACTCACCACAAGTTACGCTGCGCTAAACTTGCGGTCTTACTTGAATTCAAGTTTTCATACCTTGGAAAATTTAGCACGCTTTACAAAAGTGCGCCAGTGGGGTTTAATTTGATCTATCAATTATTTGTTCCAGTATCCACTTCTCGTTTCTAAGAAAAAAATAGTATTCTACCATTATACCATTATCTATGCCCCTTCTTTTATAAATCACTTCGCCCACATCTATTTTTTTTACAACGGATTCGTAAGCATCGTACTCAAATTGAGGGGCTTCTTTATCCCTCATAAAATTTTCAAATACCCAATCTTCTCTTGAAATTACGTATTCTTCCCTATTATCTAAAATATCAAAAGTATAACAAGAAATAGGATAGCGAATTCTTCTTTTCTGAAAAATAGAATCCCCTGAAAATTTTTTGAAAAAATCCTCAAACGAGTTTTCTTTGAAAGATAATTCTTCAATTGGCCGCTTATCATCTAAAGATGATTCATTTCTCTTGTTTTCAATTTGTTCCTTTTGTATTCTATCCGTATTCTTCTCAGTTGGTGTACAATACAACAAAAAGGCGGTTGGCATTATCATTAAAAACCACTTCCTAATTATTATTATCTTCTTCATCTCGTAATCGGTTAAACTCATCAATCCATTTATAGAAATCACCCCAATTTCCGCCTTCCACTGCCTGCATTGCATTTTTAAAGGCATCCCCAATTGGATCAGCCAACCAACTTTGAGGATCAACAATATTAGACTCTTTTTTACCCTTTCCTTCTGTAGGGTCATACCATTCCATTTTACCTGTTGAACCGTTTTTTTTCATTATAGCATAATGTAAATGTGGACTCACTCCCTTAACTGGCTTGCCTTCTTCATCACCTTCATAATCTTCGCCATAGTAGGATCCTCCTATTTCTCCTATTTGCTCTCCCTCTTTGATATCTTGACCCTTTTTAACGTTTATTGTCTTCAAATGAAAATATAGAGTTTGAAACGACCCATCAGCTGCCTGAATCACAACTTGTCGACCTCCATTTCCATCCGTCGTTTTTTTAACTCGATGTACAGTGCCGTCATGAGTAGCAAACACTGGTGCCCCAAGGTCATCTCCGTAACTTCCAAAATTCATATCCAATCCCATATGATTTTCACTCATTTTCGGATTGTCTTTAGTTTTTTTCCTTTTTCCAAACCAAGATGAAACTCTTCGTGTAAAGTTTCCAAATTTCAAATTGACTGGCCATGGTATCATTCCATCAGGATCAATAAACCTAATTGGGTTGTTAAAGGCATAGTTGTAAGGGCTAAATGTTGGCATCAGTTCATTCATTGGGTCTATTACAGCCCACCTTCCAAGATCAGGCATGTACATCCTAGCCCCATAATCCTGCCAGTTTACACCAAGGTCATTAATCTCTTCTTTCCCGTTGTACTTAAAATTCTGATCAATCGTACCTGGCTTGGCATAAGAGTTAAACGAGAGGCCAAAAGGATAGTAATCAGTCGTCTCCAGTACAGGGCTTTCACTAATGGCTACATCAAGGTTATCAAAGAACACGTAATTAGAACTTGCGCTTTCATTACTGAGGTAAATATAGATAAATCCAGCTTGATTTATGATCAGACTGTTGACGGAATGATGGGCTAAAGGAGCTCAAAATATACTATGAGGAACAAGCAATTGGTTTTATTTAGCACAAAAAAACCGGCCTCTCAATGTGAGAAACCGGTAATATAATTTAATTCGTGAAATCTAACCTGTTATGGTTGAATCCAGATTTTCTTAGATTCTGAATCACTGCCACCAGTAGCTGTAGTCCAATTGACACGGTTGGTTTCCAACTCTGACTGAGGATATGACAACCTGTTGAAATCAAGAACCAAGCTGGTTGTCAATGTAACGCTAGGAGTAGCATTATTGGTTCTTCTTTGCAAATTCCATGCTTCAAATGGCTGGTGCAACAATGATATCCAACTCTGCTTGTAAATTTGACTCAACGCAGTTGCAGGAGTGGCACTATAGGCCACATTAGGATTGGCAAGCATTGCATCCATCTCTACAGTAGTAGGTGCAGCAGCAGGTCTATTCACAGTGAAAATAGAAGATCCATTTGCCCATTTGTACCAAAAATTCACAGATTCGGTAATGCCTTCATTGTAAAAGCTTTCTGCCATGGCAGCATTGGCTGTAACTCCGGCAATTCCTCTATTGTAAATTTCAGCCTTCAAAAAACTTATTTGAGTACCAGTGATCAAAAATTGAGGAATGGTACGGTCTTCTGTGAAATACACGTTGAAAGAAGAATAATTAGACCTATTAGCTGTCCAATCTCCTGTAACGCGAGCTGGTGAATTCGGAACATTACTATCCACAGGTGTGGTAGTATTGGTCGGATTCTGAGGATAAGGCAACCATTCATCTGATGCATTTTTTTCAAAGAAAATGCCACACCTCAAATCGTAAATATCCGATCCATCTACTGCATTGCTGCTAGACATGGCTTCCCACATAGTTGATCCCATACGGATATACGCATTACCTCTCCAATAACCTGATCGGTTAATTTCAAAGTCTGTAATTGCCGAAGGATCTAGTGAAATATGCTCATCAGCAGCCAACAAAGGTTTACTCAAAGCGGCGGTAATTATAGGATCAGCGAAAGAAGCATTTTTATCTCTCATGACCATCGCATATCTCAGTCTCAATGAATTGGCAAACTTGATCCACTCGCTGATGTCATTTCCCAAGAGGGTATCAAAAACACCCAATGAAATCTGATCCGCATTAGTAGTTAAGTTGTCAACAGCAAAAGTTAGGTCGTTGATGGCGGCCTCCATTATCGATTGTTGGCTTTCGTAATTTGGTCTGAAATTTACAGGGCCAAAAAAACCTTTTCCTCCACCAGTATAAGGCATGTCGCCATAAAGCAATGTGGTTGTCAACGTTTTGTAAGCCATAATCACTTTTAACATGGCACTAATATTTGACATCTTCGCCTTATCAGGATTCTCCTCAATCAAATTTTCAATATCATAAGCATTTGCTAAGCTTCTATAATAGCCTGACCAAGCTGCAGAATTGAATGCATCCAACCGAAAACCAGACTCTGAAAACATAGCGGCCTGTTGGTTCCATTGGTATAGCCATGATACCGGCACCCTGTAGTGATCCGCTGTTTTCACAGTAGTCGCAATTAAGCCATTGAAAAGTCCCGGTACGGTAGCTGAATAAAGCTTTGTCTCATAGCCATCGTTGATATCTCCAAAATCCTTTTCACAAGATGTGATGGACATCAAACCAATACATAGAAGTACTATATATACTCCTCTATTTGTTTTATTTATATTTTTAGTCTTCATCGTTTTATACTTTAAAATCCTGCTTTTATATTAAAACCAATAGTTCTCATGCTTGGAAATGCAGACCATTGCAATCCTTGACCATTACCTGTACCGTTAATCGCTTCAGGATTAAGGTGATCAGGTAGTGTTGTGTATATATAAAACAAGTTTCTTCCAACTAAAGACAATGACAAGTTTTGTATCACCTTAGTTTTAACCAACATCGATTTAGGGAAATTATAACTAAGAGATAATTCTCTCATTTTAACCCAAGAGTTCTCAAAAACAGACAAACTTCTTGCCCTGTTGAAATGAGACCATCCTGCATACGTCACCCCGTAGTAAAAGGTAGGATGTATAACTCTGTCATTGTCTCCTTCATCATCAATATTGTATCCTTCCATGATCATCCCTACATCATCAGTAGTGCCATCAGGATAAGTATAAGGCAATCCGCCTCCATTTCTTGCAGCAGCTGTCTCTGGAGACAAACCACTTCCCATTGATACAGCATGGTCAATGGAGTAGATATCTCCTCCCAGCTTAAAGTCCATTAAAGTATTCAAACGGAAGTTTTTATACCTAAAAGCATTGCCCAAACCACCTGTCAACTTAGGAGCTGCATTTCCAATAGCCTGCACGTCAGATGTGATTTTGTATTGTGTGCCAATCACTTCACCACTTCCGTCTTTGTTGTAAACATTCATCACTTGTTTTCTACCTTGGTCGTCTAGTTCAAAGTCAGTACCATATAGCACGCCATAATTCTCACCAGGAGATGCTTTCATAAACGCACCTAACGATCCAAATACAGTTGCTATTTGTTGTTCTTCAACACCTTCAGCAAGAGATATCACTTTGTTTGTGTTTTTTGCGGCATTCAAACTTACATTCCATGAAAAATCATTGCGACTGAAAACATCTGCTTTGATTATAAACTCTATCCCTTTGTTGCTTAATGCACCTGAGTTAAATACTACCTTTGAAGCACCTGAAGACAAGGCTACCGCTGATTTCATGATTTGATTTTCAGATTGTATATCATAATAAGTGAAATCCACATTTACAATATTCTTGAAAAGCCCTAATGCGAAACCTACTTCAGTTGATTGAGAAGTCTGAAAAGTAAAAGACTCAGGGTCAGGCGAAATCTCATCTGGTCTAGTTATAGTCGTCTGACCTCCAAAACTACCAGTATTGTACACCGCATCTAACAAATATGGATCTGCAGCATTGGCACTTTTACCCCAAGCCACTCTCAATGTACCATAAGAAAGCACATCAGATGCACTACCCAAGTCAAAAGCATCTGTAAACACAAAAGAAGTATTCAACGACGGGTAAAATGTAGTATTATTCTTATCAGGTAAAGTAGAGTTGGTATCCTGTCTTCCTGTCAATTGAAAAAACAAATAGTTTTTATAAGACAAATCCAAAAGACCTACATAAGAGTATGATTGTATATCATTTCTCGTTTCTACTACATCCAAACTAGTTTCAGTCACATAATTTGAAAGCGCATAAATATTTGGCACTCTAAAATTGCTACGGTTATAGGCATATATACCCGCCGAATTGGTAGAGTATTCATTATATCCAAATGTTGCACTGGCATTAAAACCGTCTGTAATGAAGTCTTCTTTGTGTAAAGTGGCCATTATATCTGTATTGAAGGTTTTATCCTTGCTCACAGTTTTCTCAAAACGTCCACCATTCAATCCATTGATATTGCTGGTATTCCAGGTTGTTTCAAATCTGGTACCAATCAAATCGACAGATGTCCTTACAAAAGCGTCCAACCATGGAGTAATCTTGGAATTTAATTTAAGAGTAGATACCAATTCATCTCTCCACAAACGGTTGTTTTGCTGATAGGCGTACCAAAACAGGTCTCTGCTGTACTCTTGATGAGGGTATTTACTACCAAAATTATATTTAGCACCATCATAATCATCCTCTTCTAGGTATAGGTCTTTTTCGATTCCTTGATATTCCCGAGACATACCATAAATGGTGAACTTTGACCATGAATTATTATTTCCTATTTCCGGAGTATTCAATCGAGAATTTTGGTTGTAGTTGGCATTTATATCTGCGCTAAATATCTTGGAAATATTTACATGAGAACCCAAAGAAAAGCTAGTACTTTGATTGTCAGTATTTTCAACCACTGCATCACCTTTCGTTGTATTGAATCCAATCCTTATACTTCCCATATCACTCGCAGAAGCGAAAGATAAATTATGAGTAGTTTGCTTTCCAGATTTGTACATGTACTCTCTGTTATCCGGTTGTGGTGAATAAGACCTCATTTCACCATCCCACCAACGCACTTGTTGGCCTTCCAATCTAGGGCCCCATGAGCCTCCGGCACCAAACCAGCTAAAAACATCCCAAGTATTGTAACCTCCAGGAATTTGTCCATGAGAACCAGTAACACCTGTTTCTCCAGGCCATGCATTTCCTCCATAAAGGGTAGGAAGAACAAATTCTCCATCACCATTTTTAGGCAATTGCGGATTCGCAGTATATAACGATGCGGCAAAGCCTCCTCCAAATTCATTTTGAACATAGGAGAATCTGAACACATCCGTGAAGTTCACAGAAGTACTGTACTGAATACCGGCACCTTGTCTTTTAGTTCCCTTTTTGGATGTAATCAAGATCACACCGTTGGCTCCTCTTGCTCCATACAATGCTGCTGCATTCGGTCCTTTTAGAATAGCAATGTCTTCAACTGTACTCATGTCTAAGTAGCTGAGGTAATTACCCCAATCTCTATAGCCATCCTGATTGGTACCAACGTTTCCTTGAGCCAATTCTTTGTTTTCAAGAATAGCACCATCTACTACTATTAAAGGTTGGTTGTTTCCAAACAAACTATTGTTTCCCCTGATGACAACTCTGGAAGATGAGTTATTCATTCCGTTAGAAGTTGTGATATTCAATCCTGCTACTTTTCCTTGAAGTCCCTGAGAAATATCCACCGGATCTGATTGCAACACGTCTAGGGCTTTAACTGACTGAACAGCATAACCAATTGACCGTTCTTGTCTTGCTATACCTAGGGCAGTAACAACAACTTCGTCCCCTAGTAGGTTAGCATCAACTTCCATTTGTATGTCGATCACACTACGAGAACCAATTGCTATCTCCTGAGTTTTATACCCTACAAATGAAATGGTCAATGTGGCACCATCAGGAGCACTTAACTTATAACTACCATTTAAATCTGTGGTTGTTCCAGTGGTAGTGCCATTTATGACTACAGATGCACCAGGAAGTCCAGCACTATTTTCGTCAGTGATTGTTCCGGATACATCGACATCTCTAGCAATAACAACTTTTCTACTTGCAGTTTCAAAGTCGCCGTTACTTCTTTTTACATTGATGTTCCTATTGACTTGCTTAAAGCTTAGATCGGATTGTTTAGATATATCCAGAAGCACTTCGTAAATCGATTCTTCAGAGTATTTCTTACTAACCCTAACTTTGTTCTTTGATACGTCTCTCTTATTGAAGACAAAAGTCAAGTCTGTTTTATTCTCTATTTTGTTAAATACAGTCGCTAAATCATCATTTTCAAATGTAACATCGACCACAATGTCTTTTACACTTTTGGATGATTGGGCTTTTGTACCTTCTGATGCCAACAGAAAAGTAAAGCAAATAAATTGTGCTAATATGCCATAAAATGAATACATAATAAGCTTTTTGAATAGGAGTACTTGTTTTAATTTCATAATTTTGAAATGTTTTGGTGTAATTAAATATTTCATTGAAACACTTTCTTTCCAGTTCATGTACCGTGTCGCCAAACTTGATATTTGAAAAGGAGAGAAACCTATCAGCAATGCTCCTCGAGCATTGCTGTTTTTTTTAGTTTTGTTTTTCTAAATCATTCATTTTTTATTGTTGGTTTGAATATTGTATTTCTACTTTTTTATTGTCTATTTTAAAATCAAATCCCAAGGTATAACCCAGGGAAGTGAGTACATTTTCTAAAGTTGCATTATCAAACTTGGTAGAGATATCAA
>CAXBNB010000114.1:0-8657 GCA_963976505.1 uncultured Reichenbachiellaceae bacterium | reverse complement strand
TGTGGAAGGGTAGTCGGATGGTTTTTTTATGCAATAGAAATCCCATCAATGCAGCAATTAAAACTCCACCGACAATCTGGAGGACTACTTCAGTAGTAGAAGTTGGTGTACCTGACGCATAGCTCAATATGATCAACATGGGTACGATTAAAACATCCTGTGCCAATAGAATTCCCAGAACGTTCTGACCAACAGGCTCATCGATTTCTCCAGAATCTTGTAGCAGTTTTACTATTACTGCAGTGCTACTCAAGCTGATGACAAAACCCAAGGTAAGCACCCTTGCTATTGACCAATCATAGTATTTACCAATAAGCCACACTGCCAGTACACTAAAGATAACTTGTAGCACTGTGCCGATGACTGAGATTTTCCAATTGGCTACCAGTTTTTTTAGAGAAATCTCCATGCCTATAAAAAAGAGTAACAGAATCAATCCCAATGAGCCCAAAGAACTAATTAATTCAGCATCAGCAACCAGCCCGAGTACATGTGGTCCGACAATTACCCCAGTAATAATATAGATGATGACATGGGTTTGTTTCAACATCCGAAGGAACAACCCGACAAGGACAATGCCTAGTGCTATTGTTACAAATTTTAACAGAAACGGATTGCTTTCGATGGAAGCTAAAATCATGCTATTTGGAGTTTTCTATTGAGAAATTTTCGCTTGTTTTAAAATGCAGGTCTCTTTGTGGAAATGGAATTGTTATATTATTTTCTCTAAATTTTTGGTCTATTTTCACTCTGATGTCACTTCTTACAAATTCAATGTCAAACATTCTTTTACTGTAAAAAAGTAACTCGAAATCCAGAGAGGATTCACCAAAGTCGATAAACCTGGCTTTGGGTTCTGGGGTTCTTACTACCTCAGGGTGTTCCAAAGCGGCATCTTTGAGTAATTGCATGACCAAAATGACGTCCGAGCCATAAGCTACACCAACTTTAATTCTGAACCGGGTTACTGATCGGTTGTGAGACCAGTTGATTACATTGTCACTGACCAGTTTTGAATTCGGGACAATGATCACGATACCATCTCTGGTTTCTATTTTGGAGGTACGTATGGATATCTTTTCTACCTTTCCAATGATATTGTTGAGTTCAATAATGTCTCCAATGGTTACAGTGCCTTCAAAGAGCAGTAAGATACCTGATACTATATCATTGAATACCTGCTGTAAACCCAAACCAACTCCTACAAGAAGTGCCGCTGACCCTGCCAACAGAAGTGTGATTTTTACACCAATCATATCCAGACCTACAATAATGGAAAAAACAATGATGGTATAATTCAATATTTGAAAAAGTGCTTTTCCTCTGCCCTTGTCAAAACGACCAGAATTAATTTGTCTTTGAACCACCTGACGAGCAATCAATATGATTGCCCAACTCACAATAATCAACAGAACCATTTGCATAATATGCAGTGGTGTTACAAAATAGTTTCCAATGGATATGATTTTGAATTGAATAAGTTCCTGAAAAGTCATATTTAGAATGATGTAGTTTAATTAAGACTAAGTTATTTAGAAATGGTCACATTTTGAGTGTCACTCTTTTTTGTATCAACACAATAAAACAAAAAGATTATTTTTTGTGTGCAATAATATCAAAAACATAACTGAGTGGTAATAGTTTGTCTGAGTCAGAGCCCTTTTTGAAATCATTATGAATTTAAGGAAATGACCCTTTTTGTAAGAATGTATAGTAGGAATTACCTAATTATTAATGATTTTTTATTTTTTTAAGAATATGATGAAATAATTGGATAAAAGCATGATAGATATTTAGAATATTTTTAACTTTAATCATTGAATTAATATTCAACCCGCTCTAATACCATTTTTTAACTTAAACATTTTGTAGAATGAAGAAACTATTCTTTGTTCTCTTGGCTCTTTCATTGACCTATGCCTCAGCTAAGGCTCAGGACGTGGAAGAGGGCTATGGCCCGGAACCAGGAGAATTGCTCATTGAAATCACGGGAACTCCCTTTGTGGGAAGTTCGTTGCTAAACTTCGGTATGTTTCGTGCCAGGTATCTCGTGTCGTATGTAGTCGTCCCTAGAGTGGGGGTATATATGGACATTAACAATTCAAGTAGTACGCCTGATTTGGTAACAAACAACAGTACTTACATGATTGCTCCAGGTGTAGAGTTTCATCTACAGAATGAGGGTAAATTCAGGTCATTTGTTGCCGTAGATGTAATGGCAGGTATGAGAAATACCAGTTTGAGATCTACAACTGGATCTTCAGTGGTAGGTGCTACTTCCAGACCATCTTCAAACAACCAGAACCTCTCTAATCGAGGGTATATGCAGGTTGGAGCTAACGTCGGATTTGGAGCAGATTATCATTTCAACTCACGGTTTTACATTGGGATGGAAGTTGGGCTGCAGCTGATCCGGCAGTTGAACAGTGAAATAACTGTGGATGGAGAATTATATCAAGAAAGCACTATTTCCAATTTTGGAAATGTGAATACGAGTAATTCTTTCAGAATTGGTTTCAAATTACTTTAATGATTAAAAAGAACTACAATGAAAAATAATTACAAAAAACTTATAACGCACAGATTAAAAGCGCTGATGCTTGTCTTAATGGCAAGTTTTGGAGTGTTTACGGCCAATGCCCAGATTTTTGATGGCATTGTATCTCCCGGAGGTAGCAAATTCCCCGGTGAAGCGGATGTATTCACTTATGCGGCTGCTGGATTTTCAGCAGAAACAACTTTTTACCTGTACTATACTACTTCAGGTACTGATCTAGAGGAATCAAAGATTTTGGCAACAAGCACAGTGCAGGGGCCTTCCACAGATTTGGATTTTAATTGGCCTATAGCGAGTGGGAATATCAATTTGATATTTGCTGGTTTCTCAGGTGATATATTCGAAGGAAGCATGTCCGATATAGAAGCCAATACGCTTATGGTTATTGGAGCAACTGCTGCTGATAAGAATAATGGATATAGCATTAGTATGTACCGTACATCATCAAGGTATTTGATCACTCCTTCCTTGGATTTGGATGAAGAAGTAAATGTTCGTTTAAACGTAATGTTGAACGATGATGGTGCATTGGATGATGTCAATCCGCTTGTGGTACAATATTCTATTGATGGTACTACATATACTGATTTGGCTATTGATGCTTTATCTGTAGGCAGTGCAACTCCATCTGTAGGAGACACTGACTTATATGAGTTCAACGGAAATGGTGATTTTTATTTTGACTTACCTGATGAAGCCAAAACTACTTCTACCAAATTCAGGATAATGCAAAAGGATGCAGGCGCGCTACAACAAAATGAAAAGTCTTGGGATGTCCTTGGCTTATCTTATGTTATTGGAAATGTCTATACGATGGATGCTCCTGGAGTAGGTAGTAACACACCTATTTTCTTAGAAACTCCTGAATTTGAGATCTTAAGTGTATTGGATGCAGAGAGCAATACCATTACCATTGCTTCTACACTTTACCCCGGTGATGAAATTACTTTATCAGCAGAATTGCAAAATGTTGATTTAACCAAATACAATTTTTCTGTATGGTTCGAAAATGGTGAAGAAGAAACCTATCTACTTTCTTCCGCTGAGGTAACAAAAGACAATAGCACTAAGAATATAGAAGTTACTGGTATTATTCCAGTCGAAATAGAATATGGCGAATGGGATATAAATATATTGGCTTATGACATTGCAGACGATGAAGTGAAGTTGGGAATCAATGAAAATGCAGACTTTAGTGTTTCTGGTACTGTTGATGATTTCATGAATGAAGGTGGAGAAGAAGTTGGAAGTGGATTGTTGTTTGCAGGCAGTGGTGAAAGGAGTATTACTACTCAGGCATTGAGTATAGCTTCCAAGGAAAATGGATACCTATCTTTTGAATTAGCTAGAGCCAATGATTTAATCAGTCCATCAGGTACTGATCTTATTATTGAATATACTACAAATGGTACTGATTTCACGGCATTGGAGACAGTAGCGCTCAATGATTTGCCTGTTTCTGGTGGATCTTGGACTGTTGAGTTTTTAGGTGAGGATTGGCCAGCTGGAGTGGTAAGTAGCAGCACACAGTTTAGGATCAGTCAGGAAGGCAACAATGGATCGAATCTGGATGCCTGGGTTTTGGTATCCATGAATATAGAAAGTGATTCTAATATCGCCAATGCAAACCTTGTTGGTTCTGATGAACCTGTAGATATTACCGTTTCACGTCCGGTCATTACTGTTGACCCATTGGTTATTTCAGGGATTCCTTACCCTATGACTGATATGACAATGACCTACACCATAGAAGCTGGAATGTTTCCAGATAATACGGGTGCAAGGGTGATGCTTGTTAGGGCTGGTGATCCTGATTTTGATATTATTTTGGGTGAAATTGAGGATGTCACAGCTGAAACCATAGCCTTCAAAGTACCACCATTGGTAGAAGGAGATTACAACCTATATTTATTGACTGAAAATGGTGAGCAATACGGATGGGTTAGCTTACCTATTTATAATATTGAGATCGCCATAGGAGATATTTCTTTCTCCAACTCCGTAAGTGTACTGGGAGAGGAACATGCTATTCCTGGAAGTGACATTACTGTGAACTATGTTTTGACAGGCACACCTGGACCTGATGCAGAACTGATGTTGAGTGTATATGACTACAATTTAGTTGATGATGTGCCAGGCAAAGGTGGGTATGTTATGCTTAGTGCTACTACAGATCTAAATGGTTCAATCACAGCAACCCTTCCTTCTGATATCAATTACAGGGATGGTTCATCCGTGAAATTGAGTATAGGTACTGGTATATTCGGTACTTCATTTTCGGAGTTGGCATTTGGTTCTAGTTGGTCTAGTGCTGTTCCCGAGGGCTTCAGCTTAGAAGGTGATGGTTCTTACATTAGTACACCAGTTTCTCTAGTAGCTGAGGGTATCAGAAGTCTAACTACCAAGCCTTTTGATTTACAATACGGTGGAAGTTTCTATTTTTCTTATAGCGTATTACTGTCCAATTTTGAGCAAGATATTAAGCTTGAGGCTTCTGCAGATGGTGATTCTTGGGTTGAAGTGAGTGAATTTTCTATTCCTGAATATGTAGGCAGCTATTCTACGAATTTTTTGAATATTCCAAATGAGGCATGGTCTGAGACTACCCAATTGAGAATAATATACAATGAAGATGGTGAGGCTGGTTTTGAACAAAACGTAATTAAGCCGTATTACTTATATCTTACAAGGCCTGAGTTTATGGAAACTTCGGGTTCCGAAGAAGAACTTCCAATAGTAAGGCCTTCATTGGATGTGGCAGAGTATGATCATACCGATTTCGGATTGGGAGAAACTGTTACTATTGAGTACAATGCTCAAAACTTCCCTGTTGGAACTGCTTTTGCTGCAGTGTTGAGACAACAGAATGTGCGATATGTATTAGGTACTTCTGATGTATTAGGAAATTCTTCTTTCGATGTTGAGATGCCCATTCTTCCAATTAACCCTGACAATGAATCAGTAAATCATAGATTGAAAGTAATTCCTTATACTCCAGAAGTAGCTGGAGCAGATTTTAATCCTGGATTAGAAATTAATTTTGATTTGGAAGAAGATATCGATGAAGCCGAAGGTGGTGAATATAATGGTGACTATAATCAATATGAATTTAATCTTTCGGGTGAAAGAAGTCTGTTAACTGCACCTGTTGATTTGGCGGGAGCGACTGAAGCGAGTTTGACATTCAACTATTGGTCTAGTCCAATCGATGTATTTTCCAATAAGAATACTGTGCCAAGGTTGGAAGTATCTACCGATGGAGGAACAAACTTCGATCTATTGGTTATTTATCCGGTAGATGATGATGAAGAGAAAATTTACGATGATGGGTTATTGTATATCAATGGAGGTACTACAGTAGATATTCCAGTAGAGTACCTTACAGAGTCCGTACAGTTCAGGTGGAGTCAGCCTTTGAACATGGGTGCTGACGAAAACAATTGGAACATCGGTTCAGTTTTGATTCAAACAGAATCTGGAAATGAATATGATTTTTTCCAATGGACTTCTACTGAAAATAATGCAATGCAAGGCCAAGCTGTAACAGTTTCAGCACCAGATTTGATGAATTATACCTGGATGCAAAACGATCAGGACGATGCAGTATTCAATGGCGAGACTTTTGATTACTCTTGGAATGTTAGATTGGATGAAGAAGAAAATGAAGTGGAAGCGCTAGCATTTCCTGCAGGCACCAATTTTACATTTACCATTGATGAACTGGATCCAGAAACAGGAGAAAATATCATCATAGGTACTTCTACTGAGCTTGGGGTGATGTCGGCAAGTGTGCCATCTTATCTCCCTAACCGAACTTATGAAGTAATGCTGAGAGCTACAGTTTCTGTAGGAGATGTAGAATTTGTGATTTATGATAAAGCTATTGTAGGTAGCCTTGATGTTTTCCTTCAAGTGATTAAAACCACCTATAAGGGAGATGCAAACATTAAGTTGTATGCAGGCAATGCTGCATCTTTTGGTTATGAAATAGTAAATGATGCTACTGCGGCTGACGATACTTTCTATGCTTCATTGTACTATAACCTTGTTATTGAAAATGCTTTCGATGGAGAAGATTATTTATTGGCAGCCCAACAAGGGCTTGGAGCTGATTTTAGTGTTACTATTCCTGCATTCATTCAGGCTCAAACTAAAAACTTTGTAGTTAAGGGTTCTGAAGGGGCTCCTCTTGGTGAGGTTGGTACATTCTTGGGCTTAGATCGAACTGAAAATCTTTTAGAGGACAGAAATGACAATTTCCTGAATTTTTCTACTCACGCGGAATATGATTCTGAAGATGGAGAGGTGTATTTTAGTACCAACAGCGGATATAGGGAGTTGGTAACTGAAGACCTGGATGTGTCAGAGGCTAAGACAATTGAATTTGAATTAGATTTCGATCAGGAAAAAGAAGGTTTGATTGAAGGAGAAACCTTTGCTTTTGAGTATTCAATCGACGGTGGTGTCTCTTATGTGATGCTTTCCGAATTTCCAAGGTTGATTGATGAAGGTGATGTAATTACCGATGAAAGGGTAGTATTTATACTTCCTGCAGGCGCGCAGACTTCAAGCACACGTTTTAGGTGGAAGCAAGAAGATGCAAAAGGTACAATCTACTTGAAAAACATAAAGTTGGGTTATCAGGCAGAATTCCCATTTGAAACTATTGGGGCAAGCCAAGTTATTAGCAAACAAGTTATTCAGGTTACTGGGTTTAGCACCGGAACTGCATGTTCAGATGCAACTGTTAGCATCAACTATTCGCTTAAAGGATCATTTTCTACAGATGCAATGGTGGAGATTTCCTATCGCGCTCCAGGTGATGGAGAAGGTGATGATTACGGATACACTGGATATATTTATCCTTTAGTAGCTGGCGCTTCGGGTTCCATTGATTTTGACCTTTCAGCTGACTTTTTCGATGATTATGGATATGATAATAAGGATATGCGTTTTACTTTAGAAGTGGAAGATGCTTCATTCGAAGAGGTAGAAGGTGTTAAGACCGCTATTTATTCTACTCAACAGGCATACAGTGCGGCTACAGTTGAGTATATTTCACCGATAGTTTTAGATAGTGAATTTAGTATAAGCAATCAACAAGAGTGTAACCTTGAAGATATAAAGGTGACGGTAACTGATCCTCAACCTTACTTCACTTATCAGTTCTTAAATGCTGCTACTGGTGCAAACGTAGGAGGCGCATTGATGTATGATCCTTCTAAGGATGTTGATTTTGTAAACATTGGTATGATCAGCGACCCCATTGAATTGCAGATGCAGATCACTTCAGGATCTGCTGATGGGAGTTTGACATGTAATACTGTTGTTTCGAACTTCTCTGATGACTTAGTAGTTAATCCACAGTATGTATTGTATAGAAGCCGTGATTTAGATGAGCCAATGATAGACGCACCTTCTTCAGGCACTTATGTAGTCTCTTCTGGCGAGACCGAATCTATATGTTCAGGATCAACCAATATAGGACTGAAAGTTGGTAGAATTTCAAGCAATACTAACAATGTGTCTTATGCTTCTAGCGGAGTTGAGTGGTTTAGAGACAATTTAGCCACACCAGTTGCGATAGGAGAGACATTGACAACTTTTGCTCAATCAGGAGACTATTTTGCAAGAGTGACAGATGGTGCTTGCACTTATACTACAGAGGTAATTACTATCAATGTAATGAAAGCTCCGACCAGACCAGCAATCACTGTTGTAAGTGGTAGTTTGATGTTCTGTGAAGGAGAAGGTGAAGTAGTTTTGTCAGCACCTGAAGGTTTTGGATACTACAAATGGAGCAATGGCGAAGGAACGAGAAGCATTACTGTTGAAGATGGAGGTTCATATACCGTTCAGGTATCTAATGTTCCTATAGATGGAAATGGATGTGCCAGTCAGTCGTCGAAAGCTGTAGTGATTGAGATGGTTGATTCTCCTGAGTTTTTTGTTAGGTCTTCCTATGACTATTCAGGAAACAGTTCTCAAAACATTGTCAATGAAGGAACAGTATTGAAATCTTGTATGAGTCAAGTTGTATATTTTTACGAAAATACATCGAATATCAATACGGGAATTGTAGCCATCTTTAAGGATGGAG
>CAXBNB010000113.1:0-8673 GCA_963976505.1 uncultured Reichenbachiellaceae bacterium | reverse complement strand
TCCAGCTCGAAGAGCCGGTAACGAATTTTTGTTTCAAATGCAGGCAATGTCCAATATTCAATTGTTGGATGCTTATAAGATTAAAAAAATAGTAACGGCCTGCCCGCATTGTTTTAATACCATGAAAAATGAATACCCTGATCTTGGGGGTAATTATGAAGTCATTCACCATTCTGTATTTCTCCAGCAGCTCATCAATGATGGCAAAATTGCGATGGAAGGTGGTGGCGTATTCAAAGGCCAAAAGATCACCTATCATGATTCCTGCTACCTTGGTCGCGCCAATGGGGTGTATGAAGCACCCAGAGCAGTGTTGGAAACACTGGATGCGGATTTGGTAGAAATGAAACGATGCAAAACCAAAGGCCTGTGTTGTGGAGCCGGAGGAGCACAAATGTTTAAAGATGCCGAAAATGGCGACAAGGAAATCAACATAGAACGAACAGAAGAGGCATTGGCAACAGGAGCCAAAGTAATTGCATCTGCTTGTCCCTTTTGTATGACAATGCTTTCAGATGGAGTGAAAAACAAAGAGCAGGAAGAACAAGTCAAAGTAAAAGACCTGGCAGAGTTGATTGCCGAAGCGAAACAGCTGTAAAATACTTCATAGGCTTTTCATTATTTTACCTACTCTGTGAAATGACAGTATGGTCAATAATATAACTATACCTGGAAACAGAGCAGTCCACCAACTGGCGGAATTGTATTTGAACCCAGTCAATACCTTCCCCCAAGAGATCACCTCACTTGGCAGCCCTATCCCTATAAACGATAGGGTAGATTCTATCACCAATAGTGCCGATGCGAAAAAGACAAAATCGACTATAGCAGGACTTGTGGCATTGGGAATGGCGTGTTTCCATAGGATTTGATACCACTGAATTCCTGCCAACTTAAGTGAATGCATGAAATCTTGGTCTCTAATTTTCAGCATTTCAGATCGAGTCAATAAAGCGGTCTTAGACCATGAAGTAATGCCAATAATGATCACAAGCGAATAGACTGAAGGAGAAAAAACTCCAGACAATGCCAATAGCAAAAAATAAGTAGGAATGGCAAATAATATCTCTATCCACCTCATATTGATAAGATCCACCGGAATGGATAATGGCTTCCTCAACGCTGGAATATTTTTCAAGAGAAAATTCAGCAGTGCCCAAAGAAGAAAAAATGCGGCTACAAAGAAGACCATCAGTATTGTGCCTGAATCAGTCTCCAATTTTTGAGATAAGTTTAAATAATGAAGAACAAATGGAAAAAGCATTAGGAAAGCGATCAGATTACTTCTGCTGGTTTTTAGTTTGTTGTCGCCATAAAAACCAGACAATATGCCGATGGCTACTCCGATAATGGAAGCCAACAGGGCAGAAAATAGGCTAATGGCTATAGAAAATTTTGTTCCACTCAATAACATGGCAAGAACATCTCTACCTAAATGGTCACTACCTAAAAGATATGTGCCGCTCCAAGACGGTGCAACATTGGTATGATCTAGATGAAGGTCTGTATCTAAACCCATCAGACTTATTATAGAGCTTGAAAACACACAAAGAATCAGTATAACAGCCAGATAAACCAGTGTAGAATAATTAAAAAATGTATTTATGCTCTTTCCCACTTTCGGCTAAAATTTGATAGATGGATTGATGAGGTAGCTTACTACATCAGTCAAAATGGTTAATACCATTTTGATGAGAATCAGATATAAAATTATAGCCGATATGACTGGTAAATCATTGGCCAAAACCGAATCTGCCATCAGTACGCCAATGCCATTGATAGAAAAAACCAACTCCACCACAAAAGCACCCCCGAAAGCATACGCTAAGTAATCGAAAAAAAGAATGATGATCGGAAGCGCAGCATTTGGCAAAATGTGTTTTGTTAAAATCACTTTTTCTGATAACCCTTTGGCAATAGCAGTCTTTACAAAAGGTTCATTTTTTACTGTTTGAATCGCTTGCTCAATTTGCTTGCTGACATAAGGTATAGCTGCTAAAACCAATGTAAATATGGGCAAACTATATTGAGAAAGCATATCTAAAAAGGAGTCTGAACCAAAACTCATAGTAGAATACCCCATACCAAGATAGGCAGACAGCAGTATAAATATAATTGAAAGCCAAATCAATGGAATAGCATCTATTACATACAGCACATTTGAAATCAAGGAGGTTAGTTTGCCTTTTTTGATAGAAAGATAGAGGCCAGTAAATATCGAAATCAAAAAAATAAAGAAAACTGCAGGTATTGTAAATACGAGGGTATTGGCCAGAGCTTTATTTATTTTAGTTGCTATTGGTTGGTTGTCTAAAGTGGATTTTCCAAAATCAAATTTGACTAAACTGCTCAGCCAGACATGAAATCTGTTTTGCCCAAAATGGAATGCTACACGTGGAACTAAAATATTATAGAATTGATCATTCTTGGTGTAAGCTAGAAAAGCTTGATTTAGGATAGGGAATTGTGAAACCCCTTTTTCAATCTCCTCTGTAGTATTTTTCCTAAAGATTTGATTTAATTCATTGTTGTTGGTTTCTTTTATTTTGAGGGTTAAAAGTGCTACAAAATCTTGCGCTCCTGATGTGTTTCCATTGCTCAGGCAAAGCTTTTCTAAAAGGGCTCTTTCATAATTGTTGCATATGCCTTGAATGTCTTTTGGTACGGCAGAAGAGGTAATTGAAAAATAGAAAACCGGCCAGTCCAGATGTAATTCTTTTCTCCGGTCACATTTGATTTGCTCATTTCGGACTTGATCTGTATAATCTAAATGAGAGCCGTTTTGAGATTCTATGAAATCAGAATTCCAAGAGGACTCAAAAACGATAAAAACCAAAAGCACCGCTAGTAAAGCAAATGGAATTATCGTGAATAGTCTTTTGCGAATCTGAGCACCCATCTTTATATTTCAGCTTTAGCGCTATCTATTTACACAGTTGTTCAATGAGTTGCTCAGCAATGCCAAGACCATTTACTTTGGCTGTTTTCCAATCTTCGCATGCACCCGTAGTGTCACCTGCATGGTATTTTGCAGAGCCACGATTCATGTAAATTTCCACCATCTCAGGATTAAGCTCGATTGCCATGTCAAAATCTTTAATCGCCAGCGAATCATTCCCCTGAGAAAAGAAGGAAAACCCTCTTTGGTTATATGCTTCTGAATATTCATTGTCAATTTTTATAGCCAAATTATAATCTGCAATGGCCTTCACATCATTGCCTGTTTCTGAAAAACAAATACCCCTGAAGAGGAAAAATTCAGCGTTGGATGATTGTGATTTTTCTATCTTATTAAACAACTCCAGGGCTTTTTCATAGTCACTTTTGTCGTAAGCTTTAAAAGCTTTTTCAAAATCTTTATCTTCTTGTGCCACAGCAAACACTGGAAGAAGGAAAAATATGATGAGGTATTTATACATGAAAATGATTTTAAGTCTTGTGATGTATGATTTTCTTATAACAACGTTCAACTATTGAATTAGTCACAACAAAGCCTAACTATCTCCGAATATAAGAAAAAACTTACTTAGGAGATTTGAATTGCTAAAAAACTGCTTTACATTCAATTTATAAGTCAATTAAGACAAATTACATTTGGAAAATGAGCTGTGATAAAACGATATTCATGACAATTATTAAACCCCTTGCTATTACTCTTGTCATTTGGCTCGGTTTTCTCCCACATGTATTGTTGTGTCAAAATATAGATTCCATTCTTGAAAAGCACTTGAAATCCTGGGGGCAAGATCAGGTGTCTTCGATTCGTTCGATGCAATTTGTGGTTACTGAAATTAAAGGGCTCAGTGATCAGAGGAAATATGAAGTGACAAGGAAAAGGCCGAATAAAGTAAGAATGGATGGTAAATGGCAAGAGCATCAATTTATCTACTCTTTTGATGGCGTGGCATATTGGAGTATTACACCGTGGGTTGGTACTACAGAACCTCAAGAAATGAGTCCAACAGAGGTTTCCAAATTGGTAAATTCACCGAATATTGACAGCCCTTTATTTATTGCCCAAAAAGACAGTTTAGAAATGAGCTATACAGGTAAGCAAACTTCAGATGAAGAACCATACCTGGTGATCCGCGTGGGTAATGCTGAGGATCGAATTACCGATTACTTTATCGACCCAGCTACTTTTCAAATCTTAAAAACAATAGAAAAAGACAAGGGAAATGAGCGGTATGTGTACCAAGAAGTTTTTTTCAAAAACTATAAACCACTCAGTGGCATCAATATGCCAATGGAGTATGAGCTAAGGATTAAAGGAAAAACCACCAATATTATCGTCAACGAGATAGTGCTGGGTCTTGGAATACCCAACAGCTTTTTCAAGAAACCACAATGAGAGTGAACTCTATTTAGGCCAACAAAACTGGATAACATAAATCGAATGAGTATTGAAATGAGTATTTTTACTAGCTAAAATTACGACAATCATGAAAGGAGTAACATTTATCAAAGATGAAAAGCATAACAAACGGTTTGTGCAAATAGACATGGATCATCTCGAAACGTATCAAGATGAAGTAGAGGATTTATTGGATGTAATCATTGCTGAAAGTAGAAAGGACGATGATGAACTTAGCTGGGAAGAATTGAAAAATCAATTAAAAGATTCAGGTAAGTTATAATGTATCAAATTACTTTTAAGAAGAAAGCCGCAAAAGAAATGCTGAATTTGCCTTCTTCGATGCTACCCAAAATAGTTAATTCTATAGACAATTTATCAGAAAACCCACGACCTGAAGGAAGCAAAAAGCTAAGAGGTAGTGATGAAGATTTGTGGAGAATTCGAATAGGAAATTACAGAGTTATATATTCCATTAAAGATTCAATAAGAATCGTGAACATTCGAAAAGTAGGACACAGAAAAGATATCTACAACTAAACTATAGCAGCAGCTTTTATGCTTTTACGTCTGCCAATTGGTAAGATCCGAGCCATTTTAGCATTTTCACATGATTCCATAGCGCCATGACGAAGGTGGGTTCAGATTTGTATGGAAGGTTAAATTCCATAGCAGTCTTCTTCACAATTTTAGAAATGCTTTTGTAGTGTACATGGCAAATATTCGGAAAAAGGTGATGTTCTATTTGAAAATTCAAGCCACCAATAAACCATGACAAAATATTGCTTTTAGGCGAATAGTTAGCAGTCGTTAGTATCTGGTGGATGGCCCAGTTATTTTCCAGCGAACCAGTTTTGTCTATTTCTGGATATTCCATGTCTGGCATTACATGCGCCAGCTGAAAGATGCTTGAAAGAATAATTCCACATACAAAATGTAAACTCAAGAAACCCAAAATTACCTGCCACCATGGAACAGGAAGAAAAATTAAAGGCAACACCAAGATATAACCATAGTAGAGCTTTTTCCAGGCTATGAGTTCAATAAGCAATTTGCTTGTTTTGCCGTAATTGATGCTGAGGCCTAGTTTTTTGTATTTGTAAAGAGATCTAAAATCTTTGGCTGTCACCCAAAAGAGGGTCATTACACCATAAAAAAACCATGCGTAGATATGTTGTAACTTATAAATTCGATACCATTTCTGATGCGGAGAAAAACGCATTACACCACTAGGGTCAATGTCTTCGTCCATTCCATCTACATTAGTGTAGGTATGATGAAGCACGTTGTGTTGAATTTTCCAATTGGTACTGCTGGCACCAACCAAGTCAGAACAGATTCCCATCAGTTTGTTTACCACTTTGTTTTTGGAGTAAGCCCCATGATTGGCATCATGCATGATGGACATTCCGATTCCTGCCATACCTACTCCCATGATTATCCACATCGAATATATTGCAAGCGGAGCAATCACTATGCCCGTAATCATCAAGATATAGGGCACAAAAAAGAGTGACAACATGACAATAGATTTCACTACCATTTTTGCATTTCCATATCGGGAAATATTTTTTGTTTTAAAATATTCCGAGACTCTGGTACGAAGCGTTTTTATAAACTCTACATCCTTATGATTTGCAAAATTGACTTTTTCTAATTTCATAGTTGGTTTTTTTAGCCCCCATTATTAACGTTGAAAAACGTGTACAAATTGCGCTAAATTTTATTATAGCAACCTCAAATTTAATGCATTCTATTTTACGGTGCTACAAGAAAGTCAATTTAGATCGAAAAGCACGTCTGGAAAGCCAATGAATATCAAGATGTTGGTGAGAATACCATAACTTTGTAGCGATGATTCATGTAGGCAAAGACAATACACTCGAAGTACTAAGGCATGTAGAATTTGGTTTCTACCTAGGAGACGATGAAGACAATGATGTGCTACTTCCTCAAAAGTATGCACCAGAAAACCTGGAAGTGGGAGACTCCATTGAGGTCTTTATTTATAAGGATTCTGAAGATAGAATCATTGCTACTACATTGGTGCCCTTTGCCAAAACAGACGAGTTTGCCTATATGCAAGTGAAAGATGTGAATAGCATGGGTGCTTTTTTGGATTGGGGCTTGGAAAAAGATTTGCTGCTGCCATACAGGGAGCAATCAGGAGTAATTAAGACTGGCAGTTGGGTATTCGTCTTTGTGTATTTTGACCCAAGGACTGAGCGAATAGCAGCTTCTATGAAGATTACAGAATTTGCTGAAAAAGACGATATTCAGCTAGAAGAAGGGCAACAAGTAGATTTACTAATCTGCAAAAAAACAGACATAGGCTACAATGTAATCATTGACCATCTGTATGAGGGCTTGATTTACGACAATGAAATATTCAAGAACATAGCCCCTGGAGATAAAACCACTGGTTTTGTGAAAAAAGTCAGACCGGACAAAAAAATTGACATAAGCCTGGAAAAGCAAGGCTATGAAAATGTAGAGCCTAACTCCAAAATTATCCTAGAAAACCTGAAATTCAACGGAGGTTTTCTAGCATTGAATGACAAATCCAATCCGGATGATATCAAGGAGCAATTGGGTATGAGTAAAAAGCTATTCAAAAAAGCAATAGGCGGACTCTACAAAGAAAAAGCCATTCGCATAGAAGAGGACGGGATTTATTCCATCTGACTAAAAGCGATTGACAATATCACTCCAATACGCTAAATTACCCATTCAACAACATTTCACCCCGTATGGAGGCATACGCTAACGTTCTATTGATTGCCATTCCGGCATTTTTGGTGCTGGTCATTATAGAATTTGTATATGGCAGGATGGTAAAAAATCAAACCCTCAGAAGCTTTGATACTATTTCCAGTTTGAGTTCGGGTGTTACCAACACCATCAAAAATGTATTGGGACTGACAGTGGTAGTCATTGGCTATTCGTGGTTGGTGGAGCATTTCCAAATTGTACAGATTGAAGGGACTTTATTGGTTTATGTTTTGAGCTTTATAGCCATAGATTTTGCTGGTTATTGCATGCACAGGCTGTCTCACATCATGAATTATTTTTGGAACTACCATGTCATCCACCATAGTTCGGAAGAATTTAATTTGCCGTGTGCGTTGCGACAGTCCATCTCTGATACACTTTCTATTTATGCCATTTTTTTGATTCCGGCGGCTTTAATTGGTTTGCCTCCGAAAGTCATTGCCATCATATCTCCTATCCATTTGTTCTTGCAGTTTTGGTACCATACCAGACACATTCCAAAACTCGGATTCTTGGAGTATATCTTGGTTACCCCGTCGATACATCGGGTACACCACGCCATCAATAAGGAATACCTTGATAAAAATTTATCACAAATCTTTATAATTTGGGATAGGCTGTTCGGTACTTATCAAGAAGAGTTGGATGAAGTGCCTTGTGTCTATGGCGTTAAAAAACCAGCAAGAACATGGAATCCAATCATCATCAATTTTCAACACTTATGGTTGCTGATACAGGATGCATGGCGGACTAAAAGCTATTGGGACAAAATGCGACTATGGTTTATGCCAACAGGTTGGAGACCGGAAGATGTCAGGGACAAATATCCTATTGAGATTATTGACAACCCGTCATCTCAGGTGAAATATGATACGGCAGCTTCTTCATGGCTGCAAACTTGGTCATGGGTTCAATTTACTATCACCCTGCTATTGATGCTGCACATGCTTGTCGTTTTGCCTGACTTGAAATTGACAAATCTCTATTTGTACGGAACCTTCCTGTTTCTTGCCATTTTTTCTTTCACCACACTCATGGACAGAAAACCTGCTGCGGTTTTTACTGAAAGTATTAAAAGTGTGTTTGGTTTGGCTATAATATGGTTTTACGGAAGCTGGTTTAGTATTGAAAACTTATTGCCATTCGGAACCTATTTCATGATGTTTTATCATGTCTTTTCTGTGTTGGCAGTAGTCTGGTTTGTAAAGTTTGAAATCAACCAATCTTCAAGTCAAGTAGAGCAGACGATTCAGCCAATGAAAACCCTCCAAGAGGTATCTACAAATGATTGATATTAAACCTAACCGCTGAATATTTTCCAAACATCTTTTGGAGGGTTGGGTGCCAAGACAACATCAAAATGAAATGGTCACGAATTTTTCATTTATTGAATATTTGAAGTCCAGTTTTTCGGATAAAGCCTGTAGCACATTATCTAATTCTTTATCTCGAAAACTATCGGTCAAAAGAGTGTTTTGAGCTTGACCTTGCACAGTAATATTAATTCCGTACCACCTTTCCAATTTCTTGACCACTTCGTTGAGACC
>CAXBNB010000112.1:0-8743 GCA_963976505.1 uncultured Reichenbachiellaceae bacterium | reverse complement strand
AGGTTGGTCAATAATTTTGATTTATTTCCAGATGATGCGGGATTCCCGAGTGCTGGTACATACTTCTTTTATGTGACCCAGAGTACCAAGAGGAGCCCAATAATTACTGGAGCTACATTTGTAGGTTGTGAAAGTGATGCTAGAGAAATCATTATTGAAGTAATTGCTGAACCAGAAACGCACGATTTAACCGTTGGTTCAGGGTATTATGACGATACGACAAGAGAAATTAGAGAATATTGTGAAGGTGATGTGGTGAATGATATTTCTGTCAACACAACAACTCCGGATATTGATGGCAATTTAATTTTGTGGTTAGATGAATTCGGGTCGCCATTGGTCTTTGGTGAAACTGTTTCAGCTACCGACTTGGGCTTTGCTACAAATACGCCTCCGGTCAAAACAGAACTCTCTTCAACAGCTACCATCAAGTATGAGATCCCTAGCAATTCAGTACAATTTAATGTGGGTGAGTTCGCTGTTTTTTATACTCTTGGGGCTTTAGATTATACCATTCTAACTCCAGGGTTTATAATAGGCGAAGAAATTACCAGTACATCTGGAGCAAAAGGAAATATTAGTATTGATTTTGGTTATGGATTTCGTATCGAAAACATTGACAATAGCAATGGCATATTTAAGGTTGGTGATATCATTACTGGATCTACATCTGGAGCTACGGCTCAGGTAACTTATTATAGCTGGAGTGATTTGAAAGGTTATGGGATCATAAGCAGTAATGATGGAAGCACTCTTGAAATTAACATTTCTGTTAACGATTTTGATCCTAACTATGCTCTTTATGGTAATTCCAGTGGAGCGCAAGCTGATCCTATTTCCATAACAGTTGAAGAGAATCCTGTCCCTTATACCTTTTTCTATGCCAGAGTGGATGAAAATGGGCTAATTACAGAAGATGCATCAGAAGGTGATTTTCCTGGTTGCTCAGGCCCAGTCACACAAGTTGATATTTTAATTTACCCTAAACCAGCTGCACCTCTAGCGGATGCCATATTTGATGATGAGATTTATGCTTGTGTTGGAGATATAGTCAGTAGTACAATTTTAAAATCTCCTGTTGGTGGCAATGCTGAAAAAATCTATTCCTGGTATGAAGCAGCTACTGGTGGTACTTCATTTGCCAATACCTACGATCCTGCCTCGACTGATATCAATAAAAATGCTGATATCAATTACAGCGAAATACCGAGCATTAATTTGAATGCTGCGGGAGTTACTACATTGTACTTGTCTCAAACCGACTTTGCAGGAAAAAGCGGAACTGGAGAAAGTATTGATCCTGCTTTTATTGGTTGTGAAAGCGATGACCGAACTCCGGTGACTATCACCTTATTTGCTAAACCAGATGCGCCTGATTTAACAGTTACCGATGATGGAGGAAGTCCATTGAGCATAGCAGACAGTCCGCTTCCAAATAGTGATTACACCTATTTGGTATGTAGAAACGAGATCAATGATGCTTATAATTTTGTTACTTCTACTACTTATGCGGGTGCTAATGATGTGCTGTATAATTGGTACACTGCCAATCCAACTACAGGTGCCTTGTCAACCTTTATTGGTTCTTTTGCTCCTGGATCAAATCCCGATCCTTCAACGGATTTAGGTCTTGTTGGAGCTACCGGAGCAAAATACTTCGGAATTACCCAAACTACTGATATTGTCAGTGGAGGAGAGTTCGGCGGATGTACTGGCGATCCATTGATTATTGCTATTAATGTGACTAGTATTTCAACAACCCCTTCTGTTGCCAATTCTAATTTTTACTTATGCTTTGGAGAAGAAGTACAGACTGGTGATTTAACTGCTACCGGTGAAGCTGGAGCAGAATTTTATTGGTACGAGAATGTTGCTGATATTGGGAACTCTTCTTTAAGAATAGCTACAACAAATGACCCTACGGGTGCGGATTTAGGATTGTCTGCTAGTTCAGTTGCTGGGAGCTATGTCTATTATGTAACTCAAGCAACTAACTTTGACAGAGCTGCAGTTCCTTCTTTCGAAGGATGTGAAACGCCATCAGGTAGTCACAAGCAAGTAACGGTACATATAGAAGCCATTGAGGCTGGACCAACCTTATTGACATCTGAGTTGAACAGAACGATTTGTCAAGGTGAATCTTTCACTGCTGTTTCCGTAACCAGTGGTGCTGCCAATTCATACCAATGGTATCGTGATGCTCTTGGTGCTGATCCTATTGCAGCGGCAAGCGGTGCTTCATATCTACCTGTGGTAGCAGATTTTACGGGAGAACCTCAAGTGTCTGCCGGTAAATTTGTCTCTAGTTTCTCAATTTATGTGGGGCAATTCACAGGAGTGTCAAATTGTGCAAGTAACTTGACTCAGGTTGACCTTACTGTCAACCCTACTCCGGTTAACCCTGTGACTACTGCCGATAGCAATGGCAATGTGTATGAAATTTGTCAGAATGGGTCACTTGTGAATCCTGCAGTCAATGTGGGGGCATTAGCAGTTGGTGAGCAGTACAATTGGTATTCTGATGCAGGTCTCAATACTCTTGTGGCCTCAGGAATAACTTTTAATATTTCGACACTTAATGTGAATCCTGCCAATGCGGGTTCAACCAATTTCTGGGTGGCGAAAACAGAAAATGTAGGTACGCCTTCTGGTTTTGCAGGATGTGAAGGGCCTGCAACTATGATCACTTATACTGTTCACCCACTACCAACACTAGACTTGACAGATATAAACTCTGATCCTCTCCCTACTAAGGTTTGTGTGGATAATGCCAACATTAGTATAACTGGAAACCCTGCTAGTGCAAGTGGTTCGTTTTCAATCAATACTGTTGGTAGTATTGGCCTTACAGATAATGGTGATGGAACTGCGGTTTTCAATCCTTTAGCTGCAGTAGGAGCAACAGATCCACAAGATTTCTTAGATCAATCTGAATTAATTACCATCACTTATACCTATACCGATGGCAATACTTGTGTCAATTCGATATCTAAAAATATTACTGTCAATGGTCTCCCTGAATTAAGTGTTACTTTTGGTAGAGAAGGACAGGGAACAAGTAAAAATGAATTTTGTATTGATGATGCAGAATTGAATTTAATAGGAAATCCTTCCAATACTTCTGGTGTATTTTCTAATGCTATCAACAATTCGGCAATAGACAATACAGTAGGTAATAGTAGGGCAGAAATAGACTTGTTCGATGCATTTGAGACCATCAATCCTGCTAGAGATTTGAGGCAAGTAGATTATGTAGTGACTTTCACCTACACCAATGCTGATGGCTGTGTCAATACTACAGATGTCACCATTAAAATAAATAACACTCCTGAACCTGTATTTACTATTACAAGACCTGCAGAAGCATTAAGTTCTAGTACAGTAGGTGTTGATGTAGAGGTGTGTATTGATGATCTTTCTACCAGTTCAAACCTAACACTAAATGAACGGATAGTCCTATTAGACAACACAGATGTATCGATGGGGACCTTGACGACCGGAGTGTTTTCTGGTGACGCAACTGGCGTACCATTGAGTGCTGCTGCCCTATCGAGAAGTGCAGAAGGAGCATATTATTTTTACCCAGCACAAGCAATTCAAGACGCAGTATCGGGTAACCCAGTATCCTTTTCAAATTCTGAATTTGTAGATTTTACAATTGACTATACTTTTACCAATGACCTAACATGTGCCGGAAAGGCTTCAGATGTTGGAAATAAAAAGGTGATAAGAGTATATCGATTGCCAGTTCCTGTAGTAACTGTAACTGACAATGGACCTAACAATAACAAAGAGTATTGTATAGACCATGGTAGTCTGATTACTTTATCTACTACCATCACCCATAATCCTGGAGGTACAGGTACTTACCGAGAACAAAACACGGGTATTACTTTGCCTGTTAGTGTGCTCAATAATGCTGCTGCCAATGGCGTATCTACTAGTGTAGATGCAGACAGAACGGCAACTTTCGATACAGAGGCAGCTTACACTTTTGCTAAAGACAATGGGCTGTTGGACGTCAGCACTGATCAGGCAATATTTAACATTGTATATGACTATACAACCGACGTTGCTTGTAGCAATGTGTCATCTGCTATTACTTTGACTGTTAATCCTTATCCAGAGCCATCATTTACTTATGAACAAGGGGGGGCTGAAGTGGACAATGAAGTTTGTGTTGATGAAGGTACATTGACTTTGAGAAGTGCACTGGGAGAGGGTAGAAGTGCCACTTTCTCAGCTGTTGGATTTACATCTGATGCGATCACTGATAAAATTGGAACAGCTACCATTGATATTGAACAATTGTTCAAAGAAGCTGTAGCTGCTAACTTAGGAACCATTGACGACAGACAAATATCTGTTGATATCAATCTGAATTACGAAGACACCAAGTTTTGTTCGGCAGATATTGTTCAAACTCTTGTCATACACAACCTACCAGTACCTTCGTATGACATCACCAAGAATGGTGTATCAATTGTTTCTGGAAATCTGGTTGAAGTTTGTATAGATGACTTGTCTGTTATCGGTGCTTCGGATGCTGATAAAATTGTACTCATTGATGTGACAGATCAGCTTGCTCAGGGATCAAGAACTACTGCTTCTTTTGCAGGATCTAATTACAATTTTAGTTCCAATCAATTGGAAAATGTAGCCGAAGGAAAGGCTTATTTCTATCCAAGAGAAGCCGTGAATTTCGCTGAACTTTCTAATAGTACACTGAAAGGTGCTACTTCTATAGATTTCGTTTTTGATATGTCTTATCAAAATGAAAATGGCTGTACAGGTAAGACATTGTCTTCGGATGCTTCTAATGGCGTGTTGGATTTTGACAACAGACTGACCATAAGAGTATATAGAACGCCAACGCCTGTTATAAAGGTAAAAGAAGGTTCATTTGATCTGGATGCCAATGCTTATTGTATCAATGACGATGTAACTGCTAGTCCAATACGTGTTTTCGTTCAAAGTATTGGTTTTGATACAGGAGTAGGAAATGGAGGTACTTTTGTAAGTGTACCTGCTTTATCTGCAAGTGCACTGTATGGTGCTTCTGTTAATGGCGGTCTAGATGAGATCTTTTTTAACCCAGCTCTAGCTTATGCCGAGCACCCAACAGCCAACTCTGATAATGGAGAAGCGGCGGAATTTAAAATTACATACCAATATGGTACATCTGATAATAGTTGTCAAGCAGTATCTAATGAAGTAACCATTACGGTGAATCCATTGCCTTTTCCTGCATTTACGGTTGAAGGTGTAGCATATAATCAAAATGAATTTTGTATAGATGCTAGTAATGCTGAAATGACAGGTTTTGGTTATACTGATAAAACGCTAAATAATTTAATTTCAAATTCTACCAGCTCTTTTACAAATCCGGCAAACAACAATGCAGGGATTATTCCGAAAACACCTGGTATATCAGATTTTAACTTTAAAAGTGCTTACGATGCTGCAGTAAGTGCCAATTTGGCTGATCCGCGTACACATACTATCACTTATACCTTTACTAATAATACCACGGGCTGTACAGCTTCGGTTGAGAAGGATGTTATTGTAAATACTAAACCAGTAGTTACTATTAATTCGGTGGGAGGATGTGACCGAACACCAGTTGATTTTGAGTTTACTACCATAGAAACAGCACCGGGAGATGTAGTACAAAGTGCGGTTTGGGATTTTGATGACCTTCAATCAGAAAAGACCATACCTGGTTCAAATTCGAGTAATGAGCTTAGTCCGAGTCATTTGTTTTCTGAGCCTGAAGAATACTTCGTAACATTAACTACGACGAGTTTAAAGGGCTGTACAAGTTTGGAAGTGACTGAGCAAGTTGTCGTAGGAGATATACCTGATGTTAATTTCTCGGTAGAAGGATTATGTGCCGAAGATGAGGTGGTATTTATTGCCACTCCTACATCAGTAGATTTCGGTTCAGTTGCGTCTATATTGTTTGAATTTGGGGACGGGACATCAGAAAATATAAGTACCCTAGGAAATCCAGATAAATTCACTTTACCGCATACGTATACGAATGAAGGAGTTTACGACGTACAATTAACCTTGACTACAAACAACGGTTGTGAACAAATACATATTAGAAGAATTTCTATTCTTCCAAATATAGCAGCACCATATTTTGAGGATTTTGAAGGAGGTACTCCAACCAAAAAGAATTTTGAAGAATGGGAGCAAGTAGAAGCAACCAACGAACGCCGTAAAACTGGAGCAGTTGAAAATGATGTCGTAATAGAATCTTCTGGATGGTCTGTTGATTTGAGGCCTGTCGAGGACAAAGATGATGCGGACTGGGGAAAACTTCCTAGTAATTTTAATAGCTGGCAGTTTGGGATTCCTTCTGGTGTTGTTATTGCCGATGACGGTGTTCACAATAATGTGTGGACTACCAATTTGGATGGTAATTATATCAATGGTGAGGCTAGGTCATGGGTTTATTCACCTTGTTTTGATTTCAGTAGTTTGCAAAAACCAATGGTGTCATTTGACCAAACCTTTCACTTCTCAGACCAAAGAGACGGAGTGGTGCTTCAGTACTCTATAGATGGAGGAGAAGAATGGGTTGCCCTTGGAGATTACGAAGTTTCTACCGGTGCTACCGGTACCGAATGGTTTACACATGAGAACATTAGTGGCAAACCTGGTCAACAAGAATTGCAAGCCTCTAACGAGGGTGACATAGGATGGGCAGGAAACAAAGGAGTGAATTTTGCTCAGTGGGTTTCTTCCAGACATAAATTAGATGTCATTCCAGCTGCTGATCGTACGTCAGTAATCTTCAGGTTTGCATTGGGAACTGATGCCTCTGCCGAATCTGAAGGGTTGGCTTTTGACAACTTCAGAATAAGAGAAAGAGATAAAATTGTACTGGTTGAACAATTTTCAAGTACAAATGTAGCAGCCAGTGGAGTAGTTGATGCCAAGATCAATGCGATTTTGGATGATGTCGCTATCAACAATGGTGATATCTTAAGAGTAAATTACCACACCAGTTTCAAAGGGGAATTAGATGTATATGACAATAGTGTTGTACCACCATTATTAACCAACCCTGATCCAATCAGCATTGTCAATGTTGAAAACCCAAGTGCGAGAGCAGTATTTTATGGAGTTTCTGCGGCTCCTACTTCTATCTTGAATGGAGCAGTAAATGGAAGTGCTAGTGCTAGGACAGAAGTTCCTTGGACTGTAAATAGCATGGCGAGACGTTCTTTGGAAGATGTATTGATTGGAATTGAAATTAGCAATGGGTTTGGTACAGATGAGGAAGTGTTGGAAGTGGGAGTAACTGCCACTGTATTGGCTGACATTACAAATCCTACTAATCCAAATGATGTCAAAGAATTGAGCCTTTATATAGCCATAGTTGAAAATACTGTTGAGTTGATTGATGCAGCCAATGGACAACTAGAGTCGAGAGCGGCTTTAAGAAAAATGCTTCCAAATGGTATCGGTAAGAGGTATAAACAAGCATTTGTAGAAGGCACAGTTCTGAATGTTTCTGAGAAATGGGAAATTCAAAAAGGTGTTGATGCTGATGACCTGAGTATCGTGGTATTCATACAGGATGTGGCGAGCAAGAAAATTTACCAAGCTCAGTCTAAAAGTGTAACTGGTAAAACAAGTCCTACCATTACAGGAATCGATGATGCTTTTGGTGGTAAGGACTACAGTTTGTATCCAAACCCTGCAAACAAAGAAGTTTTTGTAGTCTTTGATAGAATTACAACCGAAGTGATGGACTGGTCTGTTTATGATCAAACTGGTAAAGTCTACAGAAACGGGAAACTAAAACCTGGTGCTTCTGGATTTAGTCTAGAAACGGATGTTTTCCCATCTGGAATGTACTTCATTTCCATAAATGGTGAGAACCTGAAACTTAGGAATAAAAAGATGATGATTACGCACTAATTATAAATTGTGTAATCGTTCTAAAAGCCCCTTTGAATAGTTGTTCAAAGGGGCTTTTTATTGGTTCATTGAATATTTCGTGGTATCACATAAGAATGTATAATTCTATCTATCAGGCATTGTCAGTTTGATGCACTATCAGACTATAGTCACACTCAAAGTAACGATACAGGGATTTACAATTCATAGGATCGCTTTGGATTTATGAACGGTATGTAAGCCTTGTCATCTTGACGAAGAAAAGATCTTGTTGAGTGTCAGAGGTCAAATGGATATAAGTAGTATTCTTGACAGATGAATAGGTTGCAATGAGACTCTTCATTGTATTCACAGAGACAAGCCAGGTATTGGCGAATCAAGTCATCGTCTCGGTTCAGAACGTTAAGTTTCCTTTGTCATCTTGACGAAGGAAAGATCTTATTTAAGGCCACAAGTAAAAAGGACATAGATAAGCAGAGGAATAGGTTGTAATGAGACTCTTCGTTGTTTTCAGAACGATTCTTTTTTGAGATGCTTATTGTCAATAATAATCATTCCCCATCTTATCTTAAATCACTTTATTCTGAACTGATTCAGGAAAATACCTATCAGATAAATCCACCAACTCATTTCCCTTTACAAACATGCCAATAGAAATTTCATCTGGATGTTTGAGCCCACAAGAACCAAGCAATTCAAGTAACGCCAGAATAGTATTTCGGTGGAAATTATGTACACGAGTTGCTTTATCGGATACTACAAGGCCCTTGACCAGCATCTTGTTTTGGGTGGCAACTCCAGTTGGGCATTCGTTTGTATTGCAACG
>CAXBNB010000111.1:0-8753 GCA_963976505.1 uncultured Reichenbachiellaceae bacterium | reverse complement strand
AATGCTACATGTTTGCCTTCTTCTCTTACTTTTTCAAATTTTTGAATTGCCATAACAGCTGATTCAGAATTGGTCCAAACCACATGATCATAAAAAACACTTTTACTGTTCAATGAGCTATAAGTTTGGTAGGATTCAATACCACCAAATGATTGAATTAACTTTCGGAAGTTGGGCATGATGTCAAAGACAAACCTGTCTGATAATTCCTTTTTGATCTCGTAAACGACCAGTTCTACTACTTGATTTTTCATACTATTCTATTGATTTTTTATTCAATACAAATGAAAATCCTCAGACTGACAACCCTATGTCAGTGGTAATAAATTATTTTTTTTTGTATAAAATCTCTTGTAGTAAAACCGCTTCCTGAATGGTTTCTCGCACCAAATTCATGTCATAAGTTTTATGTATGTCAAACTCAATAAGTCTTACCAGTTTGCCTTCACCTGTCAGAAGCCCATGTTCATTGCTCAGTTGTGCTCCTTGACAAAACCCTAAGGCAACAATATCCTTTTGTTTTGCTGGCACATACAAATAACAAAGCCACTTTAGGTAATAAAAAAATGGAGTTTTGAAGCTTATTTTCTCTTCACATTTAGGCAAAGAATGGAGTATGATCTCACGCAATTCGAACATCAGCTTGGCATGAGGTTTTGGCAGGTTTATGATATAAGATTCAATTGCATTCATTTCCAAATTTCCATTCTTATGGTGACAACCCTATGTCAGCAGTATGGTAATGTGCGCTCAGTTCATTTACGACTTTCACAACTTCTTCTCTTAGTAGGGTGGGCTCCACAACATCTGCACTATCTCCATACATAATCAACCACCGCGCAAAATAATTTAAATTCCCAACCATATATGTCATCACTACTCCGTCATCTTGTTTTTGTTCATTGACAAAACCATAGTAGTATTTTTGATCCGAAATGTAACGGGCTATATCAAAAGAGACTTTTATTTTTACTTCTTGAAGTTCACTCTCTTGCATTAAGGTTCTAATCAGATGCTTGTATTCTCCGTTAAATCTTGGCTCGAATTGGTCATCCAACAGTCTCAGTTTCATGATTCGGTCAGTTCGGAAATCCCTCACATCTTGACGCAATCGACAATAGGCGATCAGGTGCCAATGACCAGTGTAAAAAACCAACCCCAAAGGTTCTACTTGTCGCAAGTTGGAAGCATCTACATACTTAGAATAATACTCAAACTCTACAAGATTATGGTGTACTAGAGCGGTTTTTAAATCGGCCAAAAAATGATCCGGGAAGTTTTCGTCTTGCGGAATGTGTGGTTTTACTACCGAGATATACTTATCGAGATTTTCTACGTAATCCCTTTGTTCCCCTTTTAGGACTGAGTTGATTTTCATTAGGGCACTATTGAAACCTGCATTAACAGATTTGTCTCCCATTTTCTCAATGAGTTTGCCTGCCAGTAGTATTGCGCCAGCTTCTTCCTTAGTTAACATCACCGGAGGAAGATGGTAGCCGTCCACAATAAAATAGCCCCTACCTTGATCCAGGCCTATGGGCACTCCAGCTTCTCCGAGGGCTCGTATATCCCTATAGACAGTCCGCAGGCTAATGTCAAAGTGGTCGGCCAGCTCCTGAGAAGAAGTAGCGCTTTTACTTTGTAGTTTTACTAAAATAGCGGTAAGGCGATCGATGCGGTTCATTCCACCAAATTATAAATTTATGGCGACTTGTCAAATAGTAGAACCTAACGATCCAAGATATGTTCAACTTAAGGAAACTCTTATAGCTCTGGTAAATCTTCTTTTACTTTCTCCCAAAAACTTTCATCCAACAAACGGGCACTGCCAATCAAAGCAGCGTCTTCCATGAGTTTGGATATCTCTACTTTTAATTCAATGCCATTCTCTTCTAACTTCTCCTTGAATGAAGGATAGAAAAGATCAAAAGCCCGTGAAACATTTCCTCCGATTACCAAAATCTCAGGTTTGAATTTTTTAAGCCATGGAATCATGAAGTCTGCCATGTTTTCTCCAAATTCAATAAATAAAGCATCGAATTGGTTGCCTTTTTCTGCCTTCATGGCCACTTCCTTCACTCCTTTTACTTTCTCGCCAGTCAATTGTTCATACGCATTGACAAACCAACGGGTGGAAAAGTAATCATCAGCTATACCTTCCTTATATGGAATAGGCCAAAAACAACCATGTTCAGGGGCATCTTCTCTTACTACCACAGGCAAATCATTGTCAACTAGGGCAGAACCAAAACCTGTTCCTAAAGTAATGGAAATCGACCGCTTGGAGTCCTTCGCTTCTCCAAACCATGCTGTCCCTACTGCAAAAGCACTTGCGTCATTTATGAAACGCATTTCTATATTTTGAACACTCAAAAAAGGACTTAAATGTGCTTTTATATCAACATTGTACAGTTCCTCGTATTTGTCGGTACCTTCAAACATCGCCACTCCAACTTTATACCTGAAAGGCCCAGGCATAGCAAAGCCTATTCCTGCCAATGCGGCCACATCGATTGTTGCAATTGTCTTATTTATTGCCATTGCCCATGTTTTGAGTATTTCATCTCTAGTGCCTTTGTTGTTTACTTTCTCTTCTGCGTGGGTGTCTCCAATAGGTTGTCCTGATGCCATGTCAATGGCACAACATACAATGTGACTTCCTCCTATATCTACTCCTATCCCTATTTTACTCATTAATACTTGTGTTGTAATCGTTGAAAAATTAGTATTGAAAAACTATTTTTTAGTAAGTGAATAAGGTCTTGCATCCGCTTTCTCTCCCCATTTCTCATTTGGCATGCTCACCATGTCAAATGTCAACTTACCTCCTTGTTGAATTGTATTGTGGTCTATCCAGGTTTTTTCAAAAGGTTGACTGCCTAAAGAAGCACTCTGAATGTACTTGTTTTGATCGCTGTTGTTCTTGGCTTCTAAAGTAAATGTATTTCCGTTTTGCAAGGTCATCGTAACCTTGTCAAACAAAGGACTTCCAAATACATATTGTGTTGTTGCTGGTGTCACAGGATAAAACCCCAAAGCACTGAACACATACCAAGCGGATGTTTGCCCATTGTCTTCATCCCCACAGTAGCCATCAGGAGCAGAAGAATACAATTTCTTCATTACTTCACGAGCCTTTTCTTGCGCCTTCCATGATTGTCCGGCATAATTGTATAGGTAAATCAAATGTTGGATCGGCTGATTGCCATGCGCATAGTTGCCCATATTGGCAATTTGCATTTCTCTGATTTCATGAATAGTAAAACCATAGTATGAGTCATCAAACTCCGGAGGCATTGTGAATACAGTATCAAGCATTTGGATAAATTCCTGATCACCACCCATAAGATTGATCAAACCTTGTACGTCATGAAACACAGACCATGAATAGTGCAAGCTGTTTCCTTCGGTAAAAGCATCCCCCCATTTCAATGGATTGAATGGCGATTGAAAAGTACCGTCCTCGTTTTTGCCACGCATCAGTTTACTTTCCGGATCATACAGTTTCTCGTAGTTTTTTGACTGTTTGTAAAACCTTTCGGCTTCTTTTGTTTTGCCCATTTTTTCCGCCATTTGTGCAATAGCAAAATCGGCATAAGCATACTCCAGTGAGCGAGCCGCATTTTCATTGATCCCAACATCGTAAGGCACATAACCCAACTCATTGTAAAAATCCACTCCTTCTCTACCGACTGACTCCACTGGTCTCCCTTCTTCTACGTTTGCATTTTTCAACACTGCTTCGAATAATTTCTCAGCATCAAAATCCGTCACTCCTTTTATATAAGCATCTGCGATCAATGAAGCCGAATTGGAACCAATCATACACCCTCTGTGTCCCGGACTTGCCCATTCAGGCAACCAACCAGATTCATTGTAGGTATTGACAAGCCCTTGCATGATTTGAGAGTTGAGTTCTGGATACATCAGGTTAAAAAATGGGAATACCGCTCGGAAGGTATCCCAAAAACCATTGTCGGTAAACATATATCCTGGCAACACTTCACCATTGTACGGACTGTAATGTACTACTTCATTGTCTTTGTCAATTTCATAAAACGTCCTTGGAAACAATAACAATCGATACAAGCAAGAATAAAAAGTACGCACATTGTCGATGTTATCATCTTCTACCAACAGGCGTTGAAATTCTTTTTCCCAGGTAGCTTTCGCTGATGATTTTACCTGTTCAAATGATTGTTTGCCAATTTCCCGATTCAAATTAAGTTCCGCTTGCTCTGGGCTAATGAAAGACGATGCTATTTTCACATTTACCTGCTCACCAGCTTCCGTTTCAAAACCGATAATGGCACCTACATGATCGCCTTCACTAGAAGTTGTGTTTTCTTTCAATTGCCATTTATCACCCCATGTATGTTTCCATTTAAAATCTTTGTCAAAAACAGCAACAAAATAGTTGTGAAAGTTATCAGGAACACCTCCGCTATTGTTTCTACAATAGCCAATGATTTTCCTTTCTTCAGGAATTATTTTCACCATCGACCCCTCATTAAAAGCATCCAAAATGATGTGTGATAGATCGTTTTCAGGAAAAGTAAACCTAAACATAGCTGCCCTTTCGGTGGGAGCCATTTCAACCGTCACATCATAGTCGGCGAGGTAGGTTTTGTAGTGGTATGGTTTCACTTCTTCCGCTTTATGTGAAAAATAAGAAGCCCTTTCATCTTCTTTGTATTTCATTTCACCAGTAACTGCCATCAATGAAAAAGCAGCATAGTCATTGATCCAAGGGCTCGGCTGGTGTGTCTGCTTGATCCCTCTTATTGTTTTATCATCGTATTTATAAGCCCAACCATCGCCCATTTTGGCAGTCTGTGGGGTCCAAAAGTTCATGCCCCATGGAAGCGCAATAGCGGGATATGTATTGCCATTGGATAAGCTAAAGTCCGAATCAGTTCCCATCAAAGGGTTGGCATAGTCAACCAGATTGGCAGTAGATACCTTTGGAGTTGATGTATTGGTTACTGATTGTTTTTGTTCGCACGAAAAAACTGCAGTCAATAAGACTGCTATTGTAAAAGCTGCTCTTTTAGTAATATTCATTTATTTTGATTTATGTACTTCCATTAAAAATGGTAATATTCTTTCTCTATCGGGCCAATTGCCCATCACCAACTGCGGAATCAGCTGCCCTTTACTTTGAGGGATATATACCTTTTCCATCCTATATTCTTTTAAGTTTGCATCCGTCACCTTGACAGAATGCAATACCGTTCCGATTTGAATCTTGATCAACCCACCTGCAGAAACGTCCATTTCTTCAGCAAATTTAAAAACGAAATCATAATATCCAGCTTTTGGAAACTCAACTTCCCATAATCCATAAACGCCAGCACTTGCATACCAAACGCCTTCTTGACCAGCTGCGTCATTTCTGCTAAGTATGGTTGGATCTTCAAATTCAGGATTGATAACCGCTCCTGGCTGATTGACTAGATTGGGACTGGTAATTATGTCTTGATACCATTCGTCCATATTTGATTTCAATTCAGAAAATTTGTCGGGCAATGTGGTTGACAGGTCATTTTGTTCATAAGGATCTTTAGACAAATTAAACAGCTCAAAAACTGATTCTGAATCGGACTCAGGATTTTGCCCTACCAACTTGTAATCTCCTTGCACTATTGTCATGTTTTGGTAGCGAACTGGATACCTGCGGTTCCAATACAGGTTGATCTCTCTGTCTTTCCATTCAGGAGTTTGGCCTTCTATTACTGGCAATAAATTTTTACCATCTATTTCGATGTTTCCTGGCATTGTCGCTCCACACAGAGCTGCCAAAGTTGGCATTACGTCCATGTGGGTAGCATTCACTGTAATGTCTCTATTGCCCTCAAATTTCGAAGGCAAACTCCAAAAACTAGGCACTTTCAAACCGCCCTGAAAAACAGAACCCTTATTGCTTCTATGACCAGCCCTATACCTCTGACCCCAAGGACCATTGTCTGTCATGAAAATTACAAGTGTATTTTCTTCCAATCCTGATTGCTCCAGTTTATCCAACACTTTCTTCACATTGTCGTCGATATTGGTGACCATGCCATATACTTTACGAGCGATTTCCTTGTTCCTTTCGTCCATTTCAGGAAACGGGCGGTTGTCATTTTCAAATCCCGTACTTGGATCAATGTCTTTGTACATCTCATAATATTGATCTGGCAATTGTAGAGGATTATGAGGGGCATTAAAAGCCAGGTACACAAAAAAAGGATTGTTTTTGTGGTTGCCAATAAAATCAACCGCAGCATCGGCAAATACATCTGAGCAGTAACCTTTGGTTTCTACCATTTCACCATTTCTCCAAAGTGTCGGATCAAAATAGCTTCTGTCCTTTTTAGGAAAATTAGGCCAATCTCCTGGTTGTCCTATACCTCCACCTAAATGCTGTAAGGTCTCTTGAAATCCCTGATCATGAGGACGGCTAGGGTAATTGTCACCCAAATGCCACTTACCAAACATACCAGTAGCATAGCCAGCTTCACTCAATATCTCTGCAATGGTCACTTCATTTCCAGCCATAATTGCTCCGCCATTGTATGTGTCATGGATGCCTGTGCGAAGTGAATGCCTACCGGTCATCAGACTTGATCGTGTCGGCGCACAAACCGGAGAGACGAAGAACCGCTCAAACCTGACGCTTTTTTCTGCCAACGCATCAATATTTGGCGTTTTGACATGAGGGTTTCCATAGAATCCCAAATCTCCATACCCTTGATCATCGGTCATGATCAAAACTACATTCGGTCTATCTTCTACTTTTTTCTCTGCCTGTTCTACCTGGGGCGAGCAAGAATAAATTAATACAGATAAAACAAATATTAGTCTGTAAATATGCATGGTACTGTTCGTTTGGTTCTGATTAATTTTTCATTGGTTTATATCCATTTACTGCATAAAAAACGATGTATATGTAACATATCACAGGCAGTAGAAAAGACATTTGAATACCCACAACATCAGCCAATAATCCTTGAATTGGTGGCACAAGTGCTCCACCTACTATCATCATTACCAATAAAGATGACCCCTGACTGGTATGCTCTCCCAAATCTTTAATGGCAAGAGTAAAAATGTTAGACCACATGATAGAATTGAATAAGCCAATGGCTATTGCTGACCAAAATGCTATGTAACCGTCAGTAAATACAACTAGCATCAACATGATGATGATGATAGAAGCAAATATTGCCAATATTCTTGAAGGACTGGATTTGCCTACAAAAAATGCAGCGTAATTGATCAATGCAAAAAGTAGAAATAGGCCAATTTTAGAAAAGCTTAAAAACTCCATGTGGAATAGGCCATTTTCATTTTTAATACTTGTCACCAGATAAACCAATACAAATGCTGCAATGGCAACAGCAGCCATTAAACCATATTTTTTAGCTGTGCTGGTTATCGATCCCATTGAAATAGAACCCATAAATCTGCCAATCATGGCTCCACCCCAGTAGTAGGATAGATAAACTCCTGCTTCAGCTTCTCCAAAACCCATGATATTGTCCAATCCAAAATAATTGATCAAAAAACTACCAATAGCTACTTCCGCACCTACATAAGCAAAGATGGCAAACATCCCAAACCTTAGCTGACGAAACTTCAATGCCCCAGCTCCTTTCAATATCTTTTCCTTATTCACAAAAGAAGGAAGGGTGACTCCCCTTACCAATAATGCCAATACAATAAAGGCAGCACCATATATAACATAAGGTAATTTCAATGAATCAACAGTGATATTTCCATCTGAAAACACCTTATAAATCAACAAGGCTCCAATAAATGGCGCTAGTGTAGTACCAATAGAATTGTATCCTTGTGCCAGGTTCAACCGACTCGATGCAGTTTCGGGTTTCCCCAAAATGGCGGCATAGGGGTTTGCTGCGATTTGTAAAATGGTAACCCCAGTAGCCAATACAAAAAGAGCACTCAGAAAAAACCCATACGCTTGAAACTCAGCCGCTGGATAAAACAAACAACAACCAATCCCGCAAATCACAAGACCTATTACAATGCCATTTTTATAACCAATTTTAGTGATGGGATCTCCACTAGAAACGGACACCAAAAAATATATAAGTGAGACAATAAAAAAAGCGCCAAAAAATGCAAATTGCACCAATGCCGCTTGGAAATAACTCAATTCAAATGCTGCTTTCAAATGAGGAATCAATACATCGTTCATTACGGTGATAAATCCCCACATAAAAAACAGAAATGAAATGGTAATGAATGGTTTGGTATAATTCTGAGAATTATTCTCATCGTTAGAAGATTCTGCCATCACGTTTGGTTGTGCGCCTGCCATAGTTTTAATAGTAAGTTGATAGTTTAAAGGGCAATTATATCTCAGAATAATCAATATCTGGTAAAAAAGGATTAATAGCTTTCCAACTTATAAGAAAATCCACATTTTTCATATTGATAAAACTATTTTGACATAGTTGACAATTATTTGATAAAAAAATGTTCACCGTGGCAATTCGTTCGGCACTGTTATTGCAAATGAAAAAATCCCCCACTGTTAATAAAAACGTCCACTCTTTTAAATCAAAAAAATAGTATGTCAAGAAGCCTACTTAACAAATTCAGTTTTTCAATTATCCTATTTACACTACTATATGCAAACTCCCATGGTCAGAATCAGGGTCCTGAGCGCTATATAGCCACCCGTACAATAGATGAGATGGTGATCGATGGAAAGCTTGATGAAGAATCCTGGCAAAAAGCAGAAT
>CAXBNB010000110.1:0-8777 GCA_963976505.1 uncultured Reichenbachiellaceae bacterium | reverse complement strand
TCAGGATCCATCAAGAAATACTCTTGCTCAAAACCGAACCAGAAATCATCGTCTTTGTCATCGATAGTTGCTCTGCCATTAGAAGCGTGAGGTTCACCTTCAGCATTAAGTACTTCTGTCATCACCAAGTATCCATTGGCGATAGCCGGATCTGGGCAGATGAAAACTGGCTTCAATATGCAGTCAGAAGATCCTCCTTCTGCTTGTTGGGTGGATGACCCATCAAAAGACCATTCATCGCAATCTTCTAGTTTACCACTGAAGTTGGATACTACCTTTGTTTTACTCCTTAGCGACTGAGTTGGCTGATATCCATCCAGCCAAATGTATTCTAATTTAGATTTGGACATTTTAACTAATTTTTAATTGTTAATTATTTTCTTTAAAAAGATTATAAAGTACTCTCATTGTCAGACTAGATTTCAAGCCTCAAAATTCAGGCAATTCATCTGCGAATTGAAGTGCTATATTTTGTTGCTCTCAATTCATCTACCTTTTTGGGATGCACAAATATAATTACCCTCACTTAAAATCCCTGTGACTTTTTCATTAATCAAACCCAACAATACGCTTGTTGGGTTTGATTTGGAACTAATTTAGACCGTCCGATGATCAAAATTCTTCAAATAGGGTAAAAAATGATCCTTATCTATGAAAAATTTATAAAATGGACGCCTTTTTAGTTGGTTTTTTTATCTATTATGAAAATATTTAATATTTCCAGTTTTTAATCAATATTAGAAGCTGTAAACAGCAGCTAAAGCGAATTGAGAAAATTTATCTGTGTTTACTTCTTTGCTATCAATGAAAGAATCCATATCAGATGAATCCATTCTGAATTCAGGAATAATAGTCAAAGGACCTGCTTTGATGTTAGCTGAGAAAGTAATCGAGCTGTATTTAGCGTCATCTTTGTCATCAAATGTTTCATACCTTACTCCAAAAGAAGTGACATCAGATACTGCATATTGAACATATCCTGCTATTCCGAAGAAACCAGTTTCATCTAGGTCATACTTCGTGTTTTCAGAAACGTTTAGTCCGATATAGAAAGGATCAGAAATTTGATATCCAGTAGTAATGTCCCACTGAGCAAATTTAGAGCCTGTTATATAGTTTAAATATACATCCCATCCATCAACAGGTGCCAGAGACAATTGTGTTCCTATATTGTCCATTCCTTCTGTAGGATCAGCAGTATAGCTATCCCATTGTGAAGAAAATAAACCAACCATTAAACCTACTTTATCACTTATGGCAAAGTCAGCTTTGATACCTGCATTTTGAAATGGACCATTGCTAAACAAATAGGATCCAGAGTAGTTGAAGTTGGCCGTAGGAGAGATTACTTCATAACCTATAAAAGTTCCCATAAACCCTCCTGTAATAGTAACAACATCAGAAAGAGAGTAGGCAACATATAAATTTTGGATTGAACCAGGCGCGGTTGCAGCTCCAGAACTATCTCCAGATCCATCTCCTCTAGGTCCAAATGCTAAATCTCCAACAAATGTAGCTTTACCTACCGTTTGAGATAAAACAACATTTACCATTCCCAATGAAACTGAACTTTGATCGGTTCCGAACCAAGTAGGTTGATTTGCATTTCCTGAAAAATCATATTTCCAATAAGTGTCAACAGAACCTGATATACTTAGAGGCTCACTGGCTTCCTCATCTTGAGCAAATCCAATTAAATAAAGTCCAAGTACGAATATAAAAGTTAATGATATTAATTTTTTCATGATAATATTAAATTATGAGTTTGTGATTAATTGTTCAATTAGTGTTGGAGTGTGTAATTAAACCCTGCCCAGAAAATCCCACTACATCTGGGCAGGTATTTAATTAACAATTCAACTAAGAATTAGTTATCATATACAATGGTGTAACCTCTGATACCATGCTCATGGCTATCAAGACCTTCAGTTTCATGTTCTTCTGAAACCCTTACACCGATTGTTTTCTTCAAGATGAAGAATAATAAGAATGCTATTGGAAATGCTACAGCAGCATAAGCCAATACACCGATTAATTGTGTCATAAATGTGTGGTCTGCGTTGGTGGAGAATATACCTACAGCAAGTGTGCCCCAGATGCCACATGTTAAGTGAACAGAAACAGCTCCAACTACATCATCCAGTTGCAGTTTGTCCATAGTCACTGCAGAAAGAACTACAAGTATCCCTGCTACAGCTCCGATAATTAAGGCTGAGTTGATAGATACAGTGTCTGCACCTGCAGTAATTCCTACAAGCCCTGCAAGAATACCATTCAATACCATTCCCAAGTCCATTCTTTTAAATACGAAATATGCTGTAAGAAATCCAAACAATCCGCCAGTACAAGCTGCAAGACATGTTGTAACCAATACATAAGAAACTAAATCTGGATCAGCAGAAAGAACAGATCCACCGTTGAATCCGAACCATCCTAACCAAAGAAGGAATACGCCTATTACTGCCAAAGGAACTGAAGTACCTGGCTTGTCAATTACTTTACCATCTACATATTTTCCAAGTCTTGGTCCTATAACCATAATACCTGCCAATGCGCCCCAGCCACCTACAGAGTGAACCAAAGTAGATCCTGCGAAATCGTAGAAGCTCATAGCATCTAACCATCCTGCACCCCATTTCCAGCTACCTAGGAATGGATAAACCAAACCAACATAAATCACTGTGAAAATCATGTAAGCAGATAATTTCACTCTTTCTGCGATAGCTCCTGAAACTATAGTAGCAGCAGTAGCAGCAAACATGCCTTGGAACAAGAAGTCTGTCCAGTAAGTGTAACCAGCGCCAGCATATCCGATTGACGGGCCGCTTGCAGCAGCATCGTATCCTATACCAAACCCTGCAAATCCAAGAATTCCATCACCTATGATGTTGAATTCTCCTGGATACATCAGGTTAAATCCGCAAAAACAATACGTAATCAATCCGATAATTGGAGTGATGGTGTTTTTGAACAAAATGTTGACAGTGTTTTTAGACTGTCCAAAACCTGCTTCCACACCTGCAAAACCAAGGTGCATAATGAAAACAAGTGCAGTTGCCAACATCATCCAGATGTTGTTGGCAGTAAATAATGCAACGGCCCCTTCGGAAGCTACTTCCTGGGTTACTACAGCTACATTGCTAACCATCTCCGATGCAGTGCTTACTGCGTCTGTGGCTAGTGCTTCAGTGGAGATTCTTAGTAAAAGCTCTTTCATACTTTCTCTAATTAAATTGTTAAATAAATAAATACAGGGTTCGTTTTTCACCCTATTTGATAGCAAAAGTATGAGAACGTGAATTTATAGATGCAATTTATATCCATAAAAATCATGAAATACAGAAAAAAATACATTTTCGATATAAATATTATCTATGATTTGTAAATATTTTAAACAATTTAATTTTTGTGGGTATTTTTTTGCCCTATTTTGTAAAAATCTGCAAAATAATATTGAAATGAGTTGATAAAACGTTTAAATGACACATTTTAGGGTAATTGAAAATTTATCAATATTGATATTCTTTTAATAATGAATGCTTCAAACAAGTGAATTTTGAATGATTACGTCCTTTTATTAGAAGATTTGCTATTTTTATACAAAAGGATAAAAGCACCCAACAATGAACAAACTTGACAGGCGGAGTTTAGGAATAAAGGCAGAAGACAGAGCTTGTGCCTTTCTTATTGCACAGGGCTTTGATATCCTAAAACGGAACTACAGATATAAAAGGGGAGAAATCGATGTTATCGCCTCCGATCAACAGGTTATGGTTTTTGTAGAAGTAAAGTACAGAAGTAACTTATCTTATGGTAACCCCGAGGATTTCGTATCAGAAAATCAGAAAAGGTTGGTAATAGAAGTCGCCGATAATTTTTTACACAGCATCAACTGGGAAAAAAATATACGATTTGACATTATAGCGATTGATAGTGGTGGAGGTCTGGAACATTTTATAGACGCCTTTTACTAGTTCTTGATTAAGAACTGGCAAAAGAATATATGCTTTGTATCAGTTTCTCAAATTTTTTGTTCAATACCCTGCGTTTCAATTTAAGTGTGGGAGTCAGCTCTCCGGTATCCACTCCCCAAGTTTCACTCACTAGTTCAAATTTCTTTATTTGCTCCCAACTGCCAAAGTCTTTGTTGCCTTGGTCGATTTCCTTTTGAATCAAAGCGAGTACTTTTTCATTCTTGATTAAATCATCGTTGCTCGTAGATGGTATTCCATTTTTAGTAGCCCATTCGGTTAAAGTATCAAAATTAGGAACAATCAATGCAGATGGAAATTTTTGTCCTTCACCCATAACCATGGCCTGGTCTATATATATGGACTCTTTAAACTTGTTTTCCATCGGTTGCGGTGCAATGTACTTACCGCCCGATGTTTTAAACATTTCTTTTTTCCTGTCTGTTATTTTCAAAAAACCATCTTCAATGACACCAATGTCTCCGGTATGAAACCACTCACCGGACATCACTTCAGCTGTGATATCTGGTTGTTTAAAGTAACCGAGCATCACATTGGGTCCTGAACACAAGATTTCGCCATCATCTGCAATTTTTACCTTTACCCCTTCGAGTATTTTCCCTACACTACCTATTCTTACAGCATCTGCTGTCGGAGCATTTGCCGAAATTACAGGAGAAGTCTCTGTAAGACCATATCCTTCGCAAACGCGGATATTGGCTGCCCAAAAAATCCTAGCAAGCCGTGGTTGCAGTGCAGCCGCTCCCGAACCAATTATTTTCACATTCCCTCCTAGCGCCTCACGCCATTTACTGAACACCACTTTATTGGCTATTTTCAACTGAAGGTTGTACCACCAGCCCATGTCTCTGGCTGGATCGTATTTTAAACCAAGGTTTACAGCCCAGAAAAATATTTTTCTTCCTAATGTAGATAGTTCATATCCTTTTGAAATGATTTTGTCGTACACTTTTTCCAGAAGTCTGGGTACGGTGTGGAAAGTGTCGGGTTTTATTTCTCTTAGGTTGTCGGCTATGGTATCCATGCTTTCAGCATAATAGACTGATACTCCCCAATACATAAAGTAGTAAAGCCCCGTTCTTTCATATACATGGCATAGTGGCAAGAAACTCAAAGATTTTGATTCCCCTCTGACCAGTAGCTTTCCAAACCTAGGTGCAACAGCCAATGTATTACTCACAACGTTTTTATGACTGAGCATTACTCCCTTGGGACGACCAGTAGTGCCAGATGTATATATAATGGTCAATAAATCATTCTCATTGATTTGGTTTCTATATTCATCAAGGGTATCTACATCTTCGGTTCTGTTCATATCCCGAACCTTGGTCCAGTGATCTACTCCCTCTATCTCGTCAAATGAATAAACTTGCTCTATGTTAAGGGAAGCAGTTGCTTCATTCACTTTTTCTATCAGCTCTTTCGTGCCTGCAAATACGATTTTGACTTCCGCGTGCTCGAATATGTATTTGTAGTCTTCAATAGTAATGGTTGGATACATAGGCACACTTACTGCTCCAATCTGCTGAGTAGCCAAGTCGATGAAATTCCATTCTGGTCTGTTGGGTGAAATAATGGCGACTTTGTCCCCAGGTTTCACTCCTAGTTTGAGCAATCCTAGGCTTACATGGTTGACTATGTCTATTACTTCATGTGTGGCATAGTTCCTCCAAATTCCATTGACTTTGAAATTCAAACAGTCATTTTGAGGATAGGTCTCTTGTTGGTAATAAATGAAATCGAAAGCTCGGGTAATTTGCATGTATATATTGAGTGATAATGTATAAAGCAATATATCAATTTTTAACACATATCTAAAGTAGAATGCACAGAATGTCTTGTCGTTGATCTCAAAATTGACTCTTCTGCAACAAGTCATAGAAAGTAACTTAGTTTTTCTGAAAACATAACTATTGATTGGAGTTGCTGGGTTCCTTTTTATGAGAGTATTGACAATTATTTTAACAATTCATCGTCAAAAGATTAAATTAGCGTTTTAGTAAACACCCTGAGAGAATGTGCAAAATTGGTATTAAGACAAGCCTGATTATTTTGATTGCTGCAATAATGTTTTCAAGCTGTGATCAAAACAAAGTATATGATACCTATGTTGATTTAGAGAATAGTATTTGGAATGTTGATACACTTCCAACATACAATTTCGAAATAGAAAATGAAAATCAAAAATACAATATCTCCTATAATATTAGGTACGCGGATGTTTACCCTTACCACAATTTCTATATGAAGTATTTTCTAGAAGACTCTTCGAAAAATATCATTGACTCTGAGTTGCAGGAAATAATTTTGTTTGACAAAAAAACAGGTACTCCGCTGGGTGATGGATTGGGTGACATATTTGACAGAGAGGTATTGGTTTTCGAAGGGTTCAAGTTTCCTTCTAAAGGAAAGTACACTTTTAAAGTCAAACAATTTATGCGCGTCGACAACCTCCCTGGTATTATGTCATTTGGTCTTAAAATTGATAGGCCTGAAAAGTAGTTCTGTAAGACAATCTTCTCTGCTTCTTACTCCTAGAATGGTTGAACTTTCTATGGCTTTTTCATGACTTGACTAAAATATTTTTTTGTTATATTAGAATGGTTTCTTTGCATGGAGACAATCGATATTCTCTATAAGAAATAAGTTCGTCTTATCTTTTTCAAAACCTAATCTTCTTGACCTCAATTTCAATATCTGTATTTCTTCCTTTATCGTCGGTGCAAGAGATTTTTACCTTGCCTTCATTGGGTGTAAAATAGATTTTTTCGTTCGGCAAAGCCGATTGATAAAATCTGTTGTTGATATACCAAAATACTTGATTGACATTGTTTGCAGTTTGGCTGCTGAGCATGATCTGTAAGGAATCTGTTTTGTCCACCAGGTATTCAAGCTTATCGATTGGAGATAGGATTTTGGGAGCTGAATCGGTAAACAATCGCTCACATTCGGAATTGTGCTGAGGTATTTTTGAATAGTGAATCCTTTCTGACTCATAATACGATAGTATTTCAGGATCATAGTTGGGGTATTTGGCTTTTATGTAACCATTGTTGGGCAAACAACTGTTGCAGTAGGACTTGCTCGAATCTGTGGACACATAGACATATTTGTAGTGGTTGCATTTCTGATAATTGGATACTCCGGGAATGAAATAATCCAGTTGCTGTTGCGCACACTCAAGATTAGGGATCATGCCAGTCTCATTACATACATACCTAAAGTTTATCCCTTTTGGCATTTTAAACCATTCTTTGGAAGATTCTTTGTCGATGGCATTGAAAATATTAAATAATAAAGGAGAGGCAATATCCGACCCTGTCAATTCTTGTACACCTTCACCAGAAAAATTGCCTACCCACACACCGATGGTGTATTTTTTGTTGAAGCCTACACTCCAGGCATCACGCCGACCATAGGAGGTACCCGTTTTCCAAGCTACTTTAGGTAAATTGGCTGCATTTTTCCATTGTGTAGGTAAATCAGGTCTAACTACGGTAGTCAATATTTCTGAGATCATAAAAGCAGAAGCTGGTGAAATAACCTGCCTTTGCTGATCCAAAGTGTCTTCTGCTAGAAAATTGATTTTGCTAAATGCACCACCATGCCCAAAAGCCGCATAAAGCCTGGTGAGTTCTTCGAGCGTCACTCCACAGCCACCCAGCACAGAAGAGAGACCGAGTTGATTTTTATCGGCTTCTATTTGTTGGAACCCCGCTTTGGCTAGTGCATCAATAAAATAATCAGGCTGCAATTGATCTAGAATTTTCACCGCAGAGATATTAAGTGAGTTGGACAATGCGAATTCCAAAGTTACACTCCCGTTAAAGTTTTCTTGGTAGTTCTGAGGTTGGTATCCACTGAAATTCACCGGAACATCGTTGATAATACTTTTAGGAGTTAGAAGTCCTTTGTCTATTGCCAGTCCATACATGAATGGCTTTAAGGTGCTTCCCGGAGAACGAATTGCCCGGATGCCATCGACTTGCCCGCCATCGTCATTGTTGAAAAAGTCCGCAGAGCCAATATAAGTACTTACTTTCATGCTTTCATTGTCTAAGATTAATACGGCGGCATTTTTTATTCTTCTATGATAGAGCTGTTGGACATAATTGTACACCATCGCCTCTACTTTGAGTTGCATGTTGAGGTCAATAGAAGAGTGTATTATGTTTTGACTGTTGTATTCATTTTTTAACCTCAAAGACAAATGAGGTGCGGTTTTTGGAAGGCTATTCCTAGTAGCATACAGTGCTTCAGTGCTGGCATCATGGATGTCATTCGCACTAAAAACTGCTCCTTTTTCGAAATTACTGAGCCATTTGTTTCTTTCTTGCTCAATTAGGGCATTGGCTTTTCCTGGCCTTAAGGTATTGGGTCTGTTTGGAATAATGGCCAATGCAGTTATTTCTGCAAGGCTCAAATGGTTGGGCATTTTTTCAAAGTAAATGAGAGAGGCTGCTTTTACTCCTTCTATATTGCCTCCATAGGGCACCAGATTGAGATACATTTGTAGAATCTGCTCTTTGGAATATGCCCATTCCAATTGAAAAGCCCTGAATATTTCGATCAATTTATTCGAGTAACTTCTTTCTTTTGGTTCAAGCAGCCGAGCTACCTGCATTGTAATCGTTGAAGCACCGGAAGTTCTTTTGCCGCTGAAAATATTATTGAAACTGAGGCTAAAAAAGCTTTGGCTGCGGGCGCTACTAAACAAGCCGCTAAAGTTGCTGGTGAAACTGCTGGCGCTAAATTTATTGAATCCCAAAGTAAAAATGTTTTAAT
>CAXBNB010000109.1:0-8856 GCA_963976505.1 uncultured Reichenbachiellaceae bacterium | reverse complement strand
CTGACATACCCCATAATTCCATGAAGTTATCGATCTTGGCGTTTGTCGGTTTTTCTTTGAGGTACCTTATTTTTATTTTCTCCCCTGTTTCATGATCAAAAGGACCATTCGTGCCTGTTTTAGAGGAGATGGTGTACGTATTGCCATCTTCACTTTCGAAAGAAACCACCGGGTAGTAGTAGTTGGTATTGCCACTGCGTTTGGAGTCTATTCCTATAATGGTACCTTCTGTTTGCGTTGATTGAGTGTAAAATTCTATTTCCTCCTGAGATAGATAGACTCCCCCACCAAATATGGCACCACCTAAGATTATGATGGCTATGCCTTTCAGTAATTCGGATATATTTTTCATTTGTGATTAAAGGTTAAGGTCACAACTAAAGTAGATTAAAAAAGTATGAAAGTAGATATAAGCAGATGGGAAAAATTAAGGAAGCCGCATTTAAAAACAAAAACTCTTTAATACCATCGGTGGTATCTTTTAAAGTCAGAGTCAACCCTAAGAGACCCCTGAACAACATGCCTGGCGGCAGTCAGAAGTCAGGGGATAGAATTAAAATGCGTTTGCTTGGTATGTTGCTAGCCATCAACCAAAAGGTAGATCAATGCAACCAACGAAACGATTGTCCCGAATATTAAAATATTGGGTATGACTTTGTAGCGCTTGAGCTTATTGTCATATTTTTTACCTCTGTGCCAAAGCAACAGGCTAAGGATGGCAAATGGAAATGACAAGACCACATTCATATAATAAACCCAAAGCCAGCTGGTCAGCGCAAACCAAATTGCGCAAACCAATGAGATCGAAAAATAAATATCCGATTTTTGAATTTTCATTTTTAGTCTGACAATTGATAGGCTGGAGCGGCGGTGTTTGCATTATAGTGGCACCTGGCTCTAATAGATATTGTCCTTATCTTGATTTTTTAGCTTTCTTTTCGATTTTCTCCGCTTTCTTTTCTTTGGCAGTTTTGGTGGCTTCTTTTTTGACGTTTTTCTTAGCGTCTTGTCCTTTTCCCATGGTGTGGATTGTTTAGAGTTAGTATTGTACTCTCGAATGTAGATACTTACTGATTTAATTTATTGAAAATCAGGTTTTATATTTTTGTTTTATTTCAGGAATTGATTTTGAAGTGAAAAACTTCTCATGATGGTAACCAAATAAGCTAAGGCTTTATCAATTGTTGATGAATGAATTCAAATGAAGTGCGATTCACTCATTTGAAATAGTTAAAGGATGTGTTAACCTGGCAAACAATGCCAGACGCTGACCCATAATACTGCTTGGTCTACACTCTTTTAAAGAATTCAATAGGGCAGGGTGCTTGTAGTATTGATAGCTCATATATAGCGCATTCATTCTGTCATAGGTAAAACAATGCGATTTAATCGGATTGTCGATGATAAATAGATAAGCCTGCAGGAGTGAACCTGACCCATCATTTTCTACATTGTCGTAAAGTGATGGATCACCTAATCTACGCAAAAATTCAGCGTGGGCAGTGAGGTGTTCAATGTGTGTCATGGAATAATGTGTGCCACTGCCATCTGTTGGTAAATGATCTCCATCAATGGGATCATCTCCTCTTCTGATTTCTTCAGGGATCGCACCATTGGGTAGTATGCCCCATAACGATACTTTGGCATCCATTTTCCAATCATTTGATGTTTTTAGACGGCCAAACTGACAACTGTTATGTGCATCAAAAGCCTCTTTTGGAGATAATTTCATAGACTTAGGGCTAATTTCCTCCAGTGTCCATTCAGGATGATCCATCAAGTAATAGGCTATTAATGCAGCAGAAAAAGAACCTGCTACTCCCCAATTGTTTTTTCTGTATCGGCTAGCCCAAGCTACCTTGGCGTACATAATGTCACGCAACCAAGTTTGATATTTCAGCTTATCGATTGCCGTCCAGTCCTGCCATCCTTCAAGAAGATCGGCGGCATAGATATAGGGCGTACCACCCCGAGCTAGATTTAGAATTCCCTGAGCACCCCAGTGAAATGCTTCGTGTTCATCATTGCGGTAACCATAGGTATCGGTAAGATCCAGGATAAGTGCTTTGGCTTTGTTGGCGTATTTAGGATCTCCAGTCAGGTGCCATGCAATGGCAGTGCCATAAACAAGTTTACCACCCGTTGCACTGAGCTGTAAAGGGTTTCTAGAATTGCGATCTACAATTACTACCTCATCGGAGAGCTCGGGCCAATTCGATGAAACTTGCATCATACTGTCAATATAGCTGATGAAAATGGCAACATTGGTGCGGTGAGGTTCAACGCCCAATTGCGCCTTTTCTTTGATAACAATCAATTCCTTTGGTGATACAAGAATTCCTTTTGGAGTATTGACTTCTGACTTTTCACCATTTGTTTTATGCCTATTGCAGGAGAAAAAAAGGATGGTTGTTGTGAATATAATCGCAAAATATTTTATGTCAATCATATTATAAATCTAGTCGATCTTAATATTTCTGTTTCATTTTTTATCCAATAATTTCAGGAGTAGCCGTGGTTCATCCGTGTAGAGTCTGTCAACACCCATGTCCAAAAGCGTCTTCATTCTCGCTGAGTCATTTACTGTCCATGCGCCAACCTCTAGTTCTGCTTCATGCAACTTGTCCACCTTGGCCTTAGTGATGCCAGAGTGGTGGATCACCATGGATTCAAATCCTTCCTTTTGGGCAATCTTAATGTCCTCATCAATATCCGTGTTAGCAGGACGGTCCCAAAACACAGGAATCAGCTTCGCTTCTTGCTTTACTTCCTTCATTTTGGACAGGCTGCCGTCGTTGAAGCCAACCCATGGTTGGGCATTCAGTTTTTTGATGATGGCGATGGTCTCTTTGACGCAATTCGCTTTGGGCTGTATGGATAAGCGCGTCTTATTTTGCTGCATCACCAAACGAATGACATCCGACAGCAAAGGGATGCTTTCAGATGGGCATTCTTTCAAGGTAAGATTTTTACATGTCCGAAAATCATGGGCCACATCGACAGATTTCAATGCGTCATAAGTGACTTCTGACACCTTGAGATTCTGGTCACCAACCCTGGCGGTAGTAGCGTCGTGGGTCACTACAATTTGACCGTCCTTTGTTTGATAAATGTCTAGCTCGATCCAGTCAACATCAAGGGAAAGGGCACTCTGGAAGGCAGGAATTGTGTTCTCCGGATACTCTGAGGAATTGCCTCTGTGTGCCGTGACACCATTGTACAGGAAATTATACTCACCTGAGAATTCACAACTTATCAATATACTTAGTATTAGGATTGATGAATATCTTATTCTTTTTTTCAATTTTTTAGACGTGTTGTATGTCAATTGAAAGCTTTCTGTTTTTTTTACATGAAAATTTACTTGTTTGTTTTTCAATGTTGTCAACGACCCAACTAAATATCGTAGTGAATTAAAAAGCACCACAGATGGATAGTAATGCTGTAGGGCATTTTATTTATAGTGAACTCTCGAAAAAGTTAATTTGGTATCATAATCTTTATTGCCATGAATATCTTCATTAATTATTATTTCCACATCATATTCGATATTGTATGAAGCTAATAGTTCATCCATTTCTTTTTTTTTGTTTCGTTCTACACCTATTCCTTGTCTGTACTTTACTAGCGGGCCAGTTGCTAAAGGAATTATGAGGAAACCCACGCCAATAACAATTATAGGAACAGTTGATATTACACCTTTGTCCCAAGCGAAAGTGCCAAGAAGGTAACCTCCAACCATAATGGCAATTCCGATACTCAGGAATACTATAAAATTGGCAATTGTAAGGTTTTTAGTTGATACGACCTTGTGATATTCAATGTTGACTTCCTTAATTCGATTGACATGATTATTTTGAAATTTTATGTCTGGGCACTTTTTATTGAATTCAGGCTTGTGGTTAGTAAGTCTACAAGTAGTTCCAGTGTGAATATCAAAAATTCTGTTGTCACATAATTCGCAATGTTTAGCTAAACCCATTTCTATTTATTGATTTTTTTAGAGAATCTTTAATGTCGTTTGCAGTCGGATAAAAATAACAACTATTTATGGCGTTATTATAATAATTATCAAAAAATATAACGGCTTAAATTGGGCGTGTTTGAATAAGACTTAGTTTATCTATTTATCCACACCATTTATACACCAGTAGCTATGAATAAAGAATCTCTACTTTTTCCTATCATAAATCCCGCTTGCGTTTAGGGCTTGCCAGTTGACAGGCTTGGCAAATATTTGCTTTAAAATCCTCTAAAATATCGTAACCGTCACTCTGAGGGGCTTTTTTTGGGTGGTGTGGAGGAAGCGACGTGAGAGTCTTTATGAGTAAGAGGTGCTCCCTGGTGATTTAAGGTCGTTAGGAATTAATCACACTTGAGAATGTTTGTTGAGACACCTGCCCGTCGGCAGACATGGCAAACATCGGCGATAAAGTCAGGTTGTAAGCTTATATAGTGTGTGGTTTTGGCTGTTTCACACGGATTAGACACTTGCAGGGCTCCTGACTGCTTTCAGGCAGGTGTCCCGGTATCCCTCCGATAAGGCATCAATAGTTGTTTCAAGAACAGATCCCAGAAACCTGCCGTCCTAGGTTAGGTATGATGTATTAGTAAGGGGTGCCGGGACAAGCCCGGCAACTGCTCAAACCTTTTACGGGACCTAAATCCCGTACTAATAACAATTGGGTAAATCCTCTATTCTGCCAGATTCAAAAATATATCCGGATTGGGGCGGTCAGTAGAAAACGAAATGTCATCAAAGTATTTCTTATACCTTTCGGCTCCAAGCGAATCGTTTTCCCATTTGTATCCTATGATCTCTACGGGTACTGTCAAGCCAGAGATGGTTTCCCATTTGCTATAGACGATGGCGTTGTATTTGTCGGCATTGCCTTCATCGAAGAAAGTGATGGAGTAATTGATCATTTTAAGCAGGTTGGTTTCACTGTTGTACCATAAGATGTACTGGTCTTTCGATGCGTTACCTACGCCATCACCAAAGGTGATTTTCACTCTGTTGTACGTAACGCCATTCATGTCGCGTGGCTCCAGCACCTCCTGATGGGCACCATCATCTGCCGTCACAAAGGGAAGTGAAAAGAAATAGAACCTGAGGTTGTGGAAAAACTTTGGGTTGTCATGTGGGAAACTGTTTGCATCGGGATAGATGCTGATGGAATCCGACGTAAACCCTATTTTGTAGTCACCCTTCTTTTCCATGCGCTCGTTTCTATTCTTTAGGTCGATAATATGGAAGACAGCATCCTCACCATATATTTCATTGAATGTAAGTGTGCCATTGGCATTCCATTTGTCCAACCCGCCGTGAGCTTTAAGTCCTTTTTCAAATGCCTCTGGAAATTGTTTGGCCTCTTTTTCCTGTATTTTTTCGTTGTTTTGATTGTTGCAAGCTAATAAAGTAGCGCCCAATGCAAGCGATATTAAAATGGATTTCATACTGTCTTTAATATTTCGTTTTCGATTGTTAAAATGATCTGTACGGTGTTTATGACCTTAATGGTGAAAATATTTGGATTACTTTATGACGTCATGTCATCTACAAGGCATATTGTTTGCTTTTGAGGATTAAAGGGGCACATTATTTGATATTGCAGGAAATTTACCTGAATATGCAACTGTGTCTTGAGGAAGAGATTTTTTGTCAGGATGTAAATAATATTTCACCTTGTGGCAAGTTCTATCAAGGTAAGCCCGGGATGATTTCGTGATTTGAGAAAAAGGTAATGCCCAAATATTTTTTAACTCTTTATATTTCTATTCTTTTCCTTACCTCTTGTAAACTCAACAAGTTGTACAACCAGACTGTGATTGATCAGCAGGAGTTTTCTTCTACCATTCAATTCAAAAAGCTGTCCAGTGGTCATATTGTCATTCCTGTGTTTATAAAAGGGAAGGAATATTCGTTTTTGCTGGATACGGGCACGCCCAATATGGTGTCGAGGGAGCTGGCTGAGGAATTGAAATTAGAGCATGTCTATCACCAGCAATACATCGACTCACAAGACAACAAACTTGCCTTGTCACTGTCTGTTATAGATGAGGTTATAATAGGAGGGGTGACGTTCCGCAACAACGCGACGACCATTCATAATTTTGATAAATCTCCACCGACCATCAGGTGCCTCAATATTTCGGGGGTAGTGGGGGCCAATCTTATGAAGAGTGCCACGTGGACTTTTGATTTTGAAAACAACCTGATTACTATTTCTAATGCCAACGAACAATTGCCAGAAGGGAAGGCATTGAGTTTTAAAACTGGGTACGCAGGTACGCCTAAAATAAAAGTCAATATCAATGGAGTCTCTGATGGAACAGCTTACATAGATTTTGGTGCCAAAGGGTTTTATAAAACCTCTGAGAAAACGCTACATAAGCTGTGTCGTGACAAAAACAAGCATAAATGCAGTATCACATCGGGTTATGGCAGTATCGCCTCGGGTGCATTTGGCTATGAAGAGCCAGACAGTTCACATATCGCTTTGGTGCATTCATTTTCGTTGGGAAATGAAAAGCAGGTGACGCTAAAAAATCAATTGATTACCATGTCCAACCACTCTGAAAAACTGTTGGGTTTGGACTGCTTTGAAAACTTCAATACGACCATCAACTGGTCAGAAAGGAAACTGGTACTATCGAAAAAAACAAAACCAGAAGAAATTGACTCCTACGACTCATTTGGTTTTAGGGTAATTTACAAGGAGGAGAAGCTGTATGTTGGCTTTATTTACAATCACTCTCCAGCTACAAAGGCGGGGTTGCTATTGGGAGATCAGATCGTCAAGATCAATGCGTTTAATTTTGACCATTCTAATGAGGATAAGTTTTGCTCATTTCTAAATTCGAATACACTCACTTCTGCCAAGCAAATCAAGCTCACTTTGCTGCGCAATGGTCAGCCGATGGACATTGTCTTGGAGAAAAGGGATTTGTTTGAAGGTGTGCAGCCTGGTGCTGTCAACTAGCAAAATAATACATAACGAACATCCAAACCTTTTGAAGTGAACCTGTGTCTTATACCCTAGTTGGAATTATTTACAGATGAATAAAAATATGGTTGACTCAAATAAGTTATGTACTCAAACAAATAATTGTATGCAAAAGACACTCATAGTCCTTTTTAGCTTCTTAATCCTTTCTGGTTGCTACCACAATGAAAATACTGAACAAGAAATCGCTATGGAGGCAGACTATGGAGGGAGGATGGCAGCACCTGAAACACAACAAGCTAAGATGATGTCGCAGGATCAGCAAGCTCCGGACAAAAAAATCATTCAAACTGGAAACCTGACACTCAAGGTAGAGAGCACCAAAGATACCTATCAAAATATTCTTGCTATGCTGGATAAATCCGATGCATACATAGAAAATGAAAACCAGTCCACACAAAATGACCGAATCAACTACAACCTCACCATCAGGGTAAACAAGGATAATTTCGATGGTTTGTTCAATTCACTTTCGACCAAATCTGGAAAGGTGGAAAACCGCTCCATCAATGTAGAAGATGTAAGTGAACGCTACTATGACCTAGAAACAAGGATAAAGAACCAGCAAGCATTGGAACAGCGGTATGTCAAACTGCTTGAAAAAACCACCAGCATCAAGGAGATATTGGAGATCGAAAGAAACCTCAATGAGATCAGAACAGAGATAGAAATCAAGCAGGGGCAATTCAACTACCTCAGCAAGAAAGTGCAATACAGTACCATTTATGTGAATTTCTATGAAGTGTTGCCTTATATCTACGACTCAGAAGCCCGACCCGGTTTTGTCGCCAGAATCAAAAGTTCCATCAGCGATGGATGGCAAGGTTTCTTGTCTGTCTTTATCGGGACGATTGGCTTATGGCCTTTTATCCTCGCTTTTGTAGTTATATTGTATGCGGTGAAAAAATGGCGGAAGAGGTCGGTTTAAGTAGGAGGGAGTAGCTTATTATAATAATGAAAAAAACAGGTTGCCTCAAAAGGATTGAACAATTGACAGGTTCCTGACTTCCGTCCAGATAGGTATTCCGGCATCCCTTTGAAAGGCTATAATTTATCCTAGTTACAAATTAGCGATGTAGGTTTGGCGCATATCAAATTATGGACTATATTTAGTTGATTTATTAGTAAAACATCCTGCCATCGTGTAGCTTTAGTTAAATCAAATGAGACGTCATAAAATCATTCAATCATTCCTAATATTAACCACGTTATTTTTCATGTCTTCAAATGGATTTGGTCAACTACTGACGAGCAGGTTGAAGGGAAAAGTACATGACAGTGAAAGTAAAATCATAGTCTTATTTAAGTCGACTGATGATCATAGAAGTGGAGGGATTTCTATCCCTATTGATAAGAATGGGTATTTTAACTATGAGTTAACCTCAAATGTTGTGGAAGGCTACAAATTTATATTTGCTGAACAGCTTACGTCAGGTAGTAGGAGACCCATTTATTTTTTTAATGATTCCAGTGTCATTGATTTTGAACTGTATTCTTACGAACGTGCTGATGAAAATACAGTTAAGGGTGGTGTGCTTAATTCGGAGATTTCCGATTTTTACAAACAGAGTACATTTTTGTTTGACCAACTCAGAACACCTATTAAAAATAGCATAGATAGTTTAGGTGAATTGGGAGACTATCATAGTGATAAAGCGAAATTGATTCTAAAGCAAAGAAAAGAAAGCTCAGACTTAGAAGTACTTCTAGGGCTTGATTCTAGACTTGATGACATGGAAAAAACATTTGAAATGTATAGCCCAAATGTGAAGGCATTGAAAGTATTACGGAGTGAGATTGATGCAAGAGAAATGGAGTGGAGGTATAATTACATAGAAAAGAATCCAAC
>CAXBNB010000108.1:0-8907 GCA_963976505.1 uncultured Reichenbachiellaceae bacterium | reverse complement strand
ATTTTAAATATTTCTTCTATTCTGTCCATTACAAGAACCAAAGGTTGTCTTTTCCAAATTCAGGTATTTCATTTCCATCAAAATGAGGGAGCATTTCTGCGACCATTTCAGGGTATTTGATGGTCACTGGTAAATTCTGTTGTCTTACTGATTTCCAGTACATACGGCTGAACTGATAAACTTGGTCAATCAATTCTTTCACGGTCTTATATTCGTCTACCAATTCTTTTTCTGTACAAAAGATTTTCAGTTTTATCGGGAACGGAAAGCCGTCATGGAAGCTGTAGAATTTTGGGCTGTATCTTGTGTTGTTGAATAGCAGGAACTTATTGTACCCAACCTTTATGAAAGTGCCACTCATTGGCATAAGGTCTTTCCAACTGTTATCAAATGCAACAATGTCCGAGGATTCTGTCTTGTTGATGGAAACTATAAATACTGGAATGTCTAATCCAAGGTCTTTGAGGCCGTCTTCTATCGGTTGTAGTTCATCTTGCCTCATACTCTTGTAGAAGTGTATCACAAGCCGTTTGATGCCTGTATTTACATTTGCATACTCTTTTACTGCTCTGATAATTGAACCTGCTAACTCCTTTGTTTGGTCTTTTTGGAAGCACTCAAAACGGTTAAATTTCCCATTGTTAGCGAAGCTAAAAGCACTTCCGATATATTGTATATCAACCTCTGAGTTTCTGAATGCTCCAATCCCTACAATCAATTCGTTCTTGAGCTTTGTATCCAGCTTCCAAGGGATGCCGTTCAATTTGGCTAAAATGGCAATTGCAATATTCGGTAAGCTGTAATAGTACTTTTCATTAGTCATTACCTTTTCTCCATCAATTACCTGTGAGGATACACCTTCCTTTAAAAGCAATTCTTTCAGCTTGTAGTATATCTTCCTTCTTGATTTGTCTGGTGAGTTCTTGGAGAATGGACTGATATAAATGGCGATGTACTGAATATCTGATTCAAAATGTTTGTTGGTAACCGCTTCATAGATTTCTGGCCATGGATTGTCCCTGTCTTCAAATCTTATACTGAACCCTTTTTCAGTATGGTAAGGCGTATGAATAAACTTGGTCAGTCCTTTGAATCCAAATTCTGATCCTTTGAAATAACCGTCCATCTTCTGGGCGATGTGTTGATCATCTTTATGGAAGATGAAAAAGAAGTGAATTTTAGAAGTAGAGCTGAAATCAAAGGGGCCATGCTCTTTCATTCCATCCATTGGCACAATGCCAGACTTCTGTTCACCGAATAAAAGGCGGTTACTGGAATTATTGACTGACCCGATATTGATTTTATTAACTGGTATGAATCCGTTTGAGGTAATTGGAATGATGGCTTTGAACTCCTCTGTATTCAGGTATTGATTGTAGAACTTGTCGATTCCCTCTCTAAACTTTTTGTACTTATTGGTTTTGTCCGGGGCTTCCGTTCCTTGCAGTAATGCATCTCTGATTTCGAAATTCCATACAGGATACACCTTGTCATATTCTCTTTTGCCACTATCAGGTAACTCATCAAAACGGTACAGACCCTTTTCGTACACTACCCAATTAATATCTGTCGGTGATACATCCTCTAAAAGAGTGGAAACAGGAGCTTTGAAGATTTTGGATTTACCTTCAAATGTCACCAACAATTCAAGACTGTCGGAAACTGTCTTAAACTGTACTTTGAGTGAGAAGCGGTCGAATATCTTGTACTTGCCTGTGGTGTCTTGTTTGGTGCTTGGAAGCCAAACTTCTGTATCACTTATAAAATTGGGCTTCACTAAAAATCCTTTCCCTTTGAAATGGCAATGAATGAGCGAATTGTAATATCTCTTTAGTACTGAAGTGGAAAAGGTAGAATTACGGATGGTATATGAACGTTCTTCACCTTGCTCATTCGTTTTGGTTTCAAACTGTGGACTTGTTGGTTTTGATACTGCTAAGAAACCTTCCTGCTCAACAGTAAATGATGTGTAATAATGGTCTTGCTCTCCATACTTTTCAATAACCTCATCAGGCACAAGCGATTTATACATCCTTGTGAGGTTGTCTTGTTCCTGGTCAGTGAAATAAAAGGTTTGTTCTTCCAGAGGGTGATTGAATGTGAGTATGTTGAAACAATGGTTAGGCATAAAGGTGTACTGTATGGTTAGTTCATTTTTTTAATTGTAATTTTTTTAATGCCAATTCGACAATTTCCTCAGCTAGCGGTTCTTTGATTAAATCGTATGCAATTTTTTCACTATATGCTTGAACGAGTAATTCCTCTTCTGTAACCTTTAAAATCAAAGCGAGCTTTTCAATTTGTTTTCTTGTTGGAAGTCGATCACCATTCTCAAACTTGCTTATCATAGAGGTGTCCACATCTGTAGCAGCAGCGACTTGTCGCATTAATAGCCCTTGTTTTGTTCTTAATGCTTTCAGTCTAGAACCGAAGTTATCCATGTTGGCAATATATTACTTGACAAATAATGCCAAATATAGGAAAGAAAAAGAAGAACCGAAGTAGGTAGATTTGTGGATTTAATGTTTCAGGGTTTTAAGGAAATGGAGGATACCAAGGATTAATTTTCCTTAGCATCCTCAGAATCCTGAGTATCCTCAATCGAGGTGTTTATGTAGTTGTCCTGAGACTCACGGTGAAGCAGACCTGATTTGCAGAAGTCAGTGATATAGCCCTCTGCCGTTTTGTGAGGAATGCTCAAAGCTGCTGCCACTTCAAGGTACTTTTGACGGTTGAAGTGTTTGGGTAGCTTATTCAAGAATTTCTCTTTCCTATTTAATCGAGTAGGTTTCTGTACGTCTTCCGGGAGTTCTGCAAATACTTTACTCGAATGCTTTACCAACACTTTGACCATTGCAAGCGAAGCTTGAAAGTCTCTTTCTTCACAAATCATCTTTGATGATGTTTCACCAGTCTCCATGATCCGCAAAGCGGAGAATATCATGCAGAAACGATAGGCAATCAATCCCAACCTTCGGATGGTTGCCATGTAGTCGATTCCTTGAATGCTCATATACTTTTCTTGTATCTGACCAAAGAACTGATTGAATTGGTCTTGCTGGTCAGCGGTGAGAAAGAATTGAACATCCTGTCCAGCTTTCAACGAACTGTAAAGGTTAAAGAACTCATTTCCTAACGCATCAAAGTAGTCATCTAATCCATTGGTAGTTTGCGAAGCAAATACATTCTTCCACACTGGCCGAACATTCATGTAATAGAATATGAAACGGCTGAATAAGCCGTTTTCTGCATTCGGGATTAGTGCTGCTACTTGCTTGGGCGTACCTGACAAGACAGTAGAAAGACAAGGGCTTTCTATGTCCACATATTCACGGTCTGTCCTGCGATAATAGGAAATAGTCTCATGGTGAAAGGCTTTTCTAAAGCCGTCACTATAATTGCCGTAATCGCTCTTAAAAGCATGTGCAAGTGTGTCACCCTCAGTTTCAAATATCAGTCCTTTACCGTCACTATCACCCAATAATTGATAAGCTCCTGTGGAGCTGTTATTGGCGGGGATAAAGAGCATCTTTTCGGGTGGCTTCTCGGGTTTCTCTATTCCTTCAACTTTCCCTTTGTTGGCGTTGTATTCAGCCAATTCCAGTTCGTAATGTTGCTTGTGGAGTTTGGCTTGCTCCCTGAACTCTTTGTGTACTGGATTCACTAGTTGGCGACAATGCACCAAACGACCTTTACCTGCCGAGGCTTGGGCGGTAATGAATAGAAACAGATTGGAATAGACACGCTTGCCATCATAAATACCTGACACTTTGGGTAAACAGGCACTAATAGCCACTAAGGAGCCAAGGAGTAGAATATCCCTTTCCTCATTGGAAGTGGCTATCTGTATTACCTTTTGCAAAAACTCAGGAAGTTCAGGAAACAAGGAATCAGGAAAGGTTGGCATTTGCTCCGGTTCTTTCTTGATTTCTACCTGAGTGTTGAGATTCTTGCTTTGATTCTCAGACCTGCTTGCAGGGCTGTAATTCTGTCTTTCCTGCTTTGGAATAGTCAATGGTATTCCTGCTTCCTTGGCATGATAAAAGAAGGTTTTCAGGGAAACTCCCTGACCTCTTGCCTTCATGCAATTATCAAACTGCTTGTCACATTCCTGTGTGGAATACTCAGGATGATATTGACTAACACGGTGAAACAGGTTTCTACCTGTCTCACCAAACTCGTCTGCAAAGGCAAAGCCTATGTTTACCCAATCGCTGTAAGCGGAGGTGACATCTATGTGGCTGGCCTCAATGCCTTGAATGATTCGTTCAACTTCTTCGAGTTGTGTATTTGTAGTGTAATTGCTCTGCTCTGTAACTTTTACTTGTTGGTCAGGCTTATCAAGCCATTCCAACGGATTGAATGTTTTTCGCTCCATAACCTATATGTATTTAGGGTTGATGAATATGTCTGTATCATGCGGAAGGAAACATGCTCTTGAAATGTCCTTTCCTGATTGGTCTACTTCTAATTGATAGGTGTGGGAAACGTAGTTTGCCACTGCCTTGAAATAGTCCTGGTGTTTTGCCTGCGTCAAGTCAATCGGTATTACCCATTTCAATCCATCGCCTGAAGGAGATACAAACAGTAGCTCCGTTTCAAAATAATGGTCGCTGAGTAATGATTGCTTGAGTGTAGGGATGTCCTCAATGTGGTCAAAATCGATTGTGAGCAAACCTGAATGTCTTTGGAGGTTTCCATCATTCCGCTTAGAGAATGAGCCTGAGAAAGTCACATAATCGAAGTTTTGAGCCTTGTACTTTCGGGCATCCTTTGGCTCGGAGATATTGCGAAGTGTACTTGTACACGAAGCAAAATCATTGCCTTTGATGAGGTGGTACACCTCAATCAAGGAGACTTGGCGACTTGGTTTCACATTAGAAACAGGTTTTTTGAAATAGCTAAATACTGGCGGTGTAGGCTTTTGAATTTCAGGAATAGCAACAGCAGGTTGCGTTTCCGCTTGGTGATAAAACCCTCTATCCTTGCCAATTCTCAGATATAGTTCCTCATTGATCTTATCGAGAAGGGCTTGCCCTTCGAGGCTGAAATGCAATGAAGCAAAATCAAAGACATTGCCTTGTGCAATGGCTTCTTCTGTATCGGTATGCGTAGCAATACCATCAACTATTTTCACCATCAATGTGGGCTTGTCCGCATTGAATGGATTCTTAGCAGGTTTACAGTCCCTTCCCGAAAGGGAAAGAACTGTTTCACCCTGATAGTAGTGGCGTAACACATGGGCATAGATATTTAGCCCATAGTGTGTCTTACTCAAAATGGCCTCTCTACTGATCTCCATAATGCTTTGATTTTGAAGGTGAGTAGTTGGATTCCAGTAAAGCCTCCATGTCGGAAACTTTATAATAGAACTTGCCATTGATTCGGCTGTAGGGAAGAACCCCACTATCCCGAAGGGATTGAAGGGTTCTTTTACTAACGTGCAGCGTTTGCATCACTACCTGACCATCAATCCATTCGTCACTGAATTGCTCCAATCGTGACTTATGGAAATTGAGGAGGTATGCTTTGATTGTTTTTATGTCTTGAGCTACTGTCAAGAGCATATCGAAACCCTCTGTCATAGCTTTACCCTCCCTTTCTTGATTAGGTAATCCGCAGCTCTACGGTCTATTTCTTCCTGAGTGGCATTGCGGTTGCGTAGCAACCAGCTTTCTAACTCAGTTCTCTTGAAATAGAGCTTTTTTCCATTTGGCTTGTAGTGTGGAATATTCCCTGCACTTGTCAACTTGTACAAGTGTGACTGTGAAAGTTCCAAGTACTGGCAAGCCTCATTGAAGTTTAAAACTTCTTTCGTATAAATCCCCTGGCTCTCAATTAGGCGTTGGAGATTTTCAAGACGTTCAATTATTTCGTCCATCTTAAATCGTATTAAGAATTAATGAATGGACTCTTGGCCAAAAGTCATATCCGATTGTCGAATACGATGCTAAAGTAGGAGGCTAAAAGGGGCGTTATGAGGCTCTAAAGCATGGTGCAGTGTAGAGTGCAGAGTGCAGAGTGGGCTGTAAAAATTGATAGCCCACTTTTAAGGTAAAAGAGGACTAAACAAAAACAGAAAAAAGATAAAAGGAGTATAGTGCAGAGTGGACTATATCAGGTGCGAAACTGCCTTTTCTATTTTATCTCCTGATAGGTTCGGTCTTTTTAAAGACCTGAACTTTGACCTGTCAAAGGAATTCCCATCAGTATCAACGAAGCATAGGCAAGTCACTTCCCATTGCTTTTGCTTTAGATCCTCCACCAACTTATGCTCAGAGTATATCAGCTTAATGAAATAGAATAGCTCGCTGATATTTCCTGTCCATTCTATAGGCGTTTTGATTTCACCTCCTGAGAATACCTTTTTGAAGTTGAGTAGGGTTGTGGATTTGCTAATGAAATGATTCAGCTTTAGACTATCCCATAGATCGGTCAATTTATCTGGGTTGGTGGGTAACTGTTTGTAGGTAAATGAATGAAATGAATTTACCGTTGCTGTGGATTCCGTTTTGGCTGCTGGTACTGGTTTGGATTCAACTTCAATTACGTGAACTGGTTTCAAGAAATGTTTGTCCGGGACTGGTTCTAATAGTAGTTGGCTGTAAAAGTCCTCCAGTATGAATTGATCATCTATCCAAGTGCTGAAAGCATTTTGGATTTCTAAATATAGCTGCATGTATGCAAGCTTTAGAAGCTGTAAGATGAATGTGTTTGCCTTGTGGGTTTGGTCTAATTCAAAGGATGTTTTTTTAGGATCTATGTACGTCAGTGCATAGTCCTTTTCTTTAATGAGTTTTCCAAGGTCTTTTAAACGCGTTTTAATCCGCTTGTTGAGTGTGTCTTCAAGCCAATACTTGATTAAGTTTTCGTTGTTGTCCTCCTTGATTAGTTCCACAAGCCTGACACATTCCGCTTTGACATTATTCAATATCAGTTTGGAATAGTACTTTGTTTTGTGATCGAATGGCCTGTGAAAATTGATCTCATATTTGAATTGAAAATCTGTGGAGGCTTCCTTTACGCTGCTGAGTTTGGAAGCATACTTTTGATCAATGCTGTTTTTTCCTAACCAAGGGCGAAGCTCTTGGTATAGGATGTCATCAAGTAATTTGGTTTGATTGCTCATAGGTCAAGTTTGATTTTGTTGGCTGCTTCCTGTTTCTTTTCATCTATGATTTTGGCATAGACTTGGGTGGTCTTCAATTCCTTATGGCCTAAGAGCTTTGAGACTGTGTAAATATCAGTTCCTGCCGTAAGCTGCAAAGTGGCATAAGTATGACGAGCACAGTGGAAAGTGATGGTTTTGGAGATACCAGCTTTCATCATCCATTGTTGCAATTTCAGGTTATGCCATGCAGAGTATTTCAATCCTTTGAATACTCGTTCTTCGGGTGCTTGCCTTTCACCAAGCAAGCCAAAGGCTTGTTCTGAAATAGGGAGGGTTTCTGCTCCTTTGGTTTTCTTTTGTCTGAATCGGATGTAATACCCGTTATCATTTGAGTGCTGCACCTCTGACCAGAGTAGCTTATTAATGTCTGACCACCTCAGACCTGTAAGGCATGAAAATATGAATGCCGTTTTCATCTGAGGTATTTCACATTCCGTATTGGCTGCTGCTTGCAGTTCCTCCAAAGTCAGAAATTCTCTTTCAGGTTCACCTTGTTTAAAGGCGTCAACTCCTTCACTTGGGTTGGTAGGTAGAATACCGTCTTTCACTGCTTGCTTTAAAGCTGCTCGCAGCTTGTTAAAGTAGGAGTACTTAGAATTTTGAGATAGTTTCTGGTCACCATGTGCAATAGCCTTCTTATCAAGGTAGTATTTGAAATCCTGAATAAACTGTCGGTCAATATCTGAGAAGGATACCTCATAGGAACAGAAAGCCTTTAGATGTTTCAGCATACTTGTCCAATTGCCGTAATTGCCTGGACTGTCTTGTCTCTGGTTGGCAAGTAGCTCAATATATGCAAGGAAGCTGCCTTTTAATTTCTCATTGTCTCGGAATCCATAAACACCGTTTTGGATTTCGATTTGTCGCTGTGCTCTAATAGTCTCAGCTAATTGAAGGGTCTTTTTATTGACTTCCTTTTCTTCCTTGGTTTTGGCATTAGGAGAAAGGTATAATTTGAGGTATTCGGTTTTCCTTTTCCCTTTGTGGTAGTAGTCGAGGTATAGACTGGTCTTGCCACCTTGATTGCGTTTTCTTAGTGTTACTTTCATGCCTGAAACAGTTTTTCGATTTCTTCTCTCTTGATGATGGTACGGCTACCAATTTTCGCAGCTTGAATTTTTCCGTTCTTGATCTGACGGTACAGAGTCATTCTACTTGCTCCAAGTAGTTTGCAGGTTTCGGCAATACTTAGAAAGTCTTTGTCTTTGACTTGCTCCTGATTGTATTCTTGTTTCTGTACCGCAGTAGGGGCAATCTCCTGCACCTTCTGGTCTCTCTTGCGTTTCTTGTAGGCACGCTTGGCACAGTTATCACCACAAAATTTGGTCACAGTTGTCTTTGCGATAAACTCAGTACCGCAATGCTGACAGATTTTGGGAACTCGAATGTTGCTGCTCATGGTGTTTCCTTTTTGGGCTTGTTTCTGTATCAGAGTGTATCCCTTTGTATCAGGATGTATCTGTATGTAACATTATCTCGCCTCTATCTTAAAAATCTGTTGCTAACAACAAATATTGATTGTTCAGCAACAAATTAGAAACGAAAGATAGGAAAAAATAGGAAAATTAGCAACAAGTAAAGGAAGTAAAAACAGCCTAAAAGCAAGTAAAAGAAGGGTTTAGCGTATCAAGGAAAATGTAATTACTTTCCGATACAGAAATTGGCAAATATATTCCCCAACAGCTCATCGTTGGTCACTTGCCCTGTGATTTCTCCTAGGTGGTATAGGGCTTCTT
>CAXBNB010000107.1:0-8913 GCA_963976505.1 uncultured Reichenbachiellaceae bacterium | reverse complement strand
TCGGGGATAATTTTGCTACACGATTGACTTACGTGATAAGAGGGGTGTAGCAAAGATGCTTGAACCACTTGTAATATTACTCACAAGTTGAATCTATTTCTTCAAGTTTACTTCTCAATATTTCAATGTAACTTTTGAATACATCTGGTGATTTGTTGTATTCGAAAGTCACTTTATGACTTGTTTCTCCGGAAGTTATCTCAATCCATTCTGCTCCTCCATCTGCACAGTCGGGGCAGCCAATAATTTCATCCATTTTGTTGAAGTTCTTAAGATGTATTTTATCACTTAAATTGTTCCATTCTGAGAACGCTCCGTTGCAATGAATGTCTGGGTAGGTGTCTTTATCTGTCCATGATGATTTTTCGAAATTGAAAGAGGTGGAAGTAAGGCTGATGGTATTTTTACAATACCCAGCACAGAACCCAAAGCTCGTACCATAACGAATGATTGTATCTTCAGGTATGGTGTGATTTTCTTCACAAGACATTCCGGAGATGCTTCCTGTGATCAGTAGCGCCAATATGTATTTTTTCATAACGTTTTTAATAGTGTCTGACCCTAAGACACAATGAACGTTGAAAAGGTTGAAAGCGAACGTTTATTTTTTGGTGATATGTTTAACTAAGGCATTTGCCATTGATTCTGCTGCTGGATTGTGGTTGCGAAACCACATTTCCGGCTCAATCAATTCCAGTTCTGACAAGCAGGGTTGGTCATTGTTGTCCCAAAGCACATCGACACGTGCATATACTGGCTGTGAAGTACATGCAGCTACTACTTGCTCTGCAAATGCTATTTCTTCTCGATTAGCTTGATAGTCGTGCACTGTGCCTCCAAAATCGTCTTGTACTCTAAAGTCACCTTCTTTGCCTTTTTTGAGAATGGCATGGCTGTATTTGCCACCAAAAACCATGAAGGCAACTTCACCTTTTTCCATTATTAGATGCTGAAATTCCTGTAGCAACATGGCTTCTGATTTGATGAGTGTTTGATAGATGTATTCAAACTCCTTGGCCTCACTGGCCTTGATTCGATAGGTATGTCGTGCGCCACCAGATATGGCTGGCTTGAGGATTACCTCAGGCCAATCTGAGAGACCAATTATTTCTGATAGAGTGCGCCTGTCTTTAGGTTTAATAAAAATAGTAGGAGGGATGCGTATTCCTTTTCTTGATAAGTCTTCCAAGTAAAACTTGTCAATATTCCATTTGATAAGACTATCCGAATTGATGAGTTTGGTTTTTTTACTAACAGACTCTAACCAGACTTTGAATTCATCAAACCTATTGAAATAATCCCAAGTAGTACGAAAAAGTATGTAGCGAGTAGTCGACCAGTCAAAGTCTGGATTGTCCCAATTGGTACGCCAGACCCTGAGCCCTCTGTTTACCAAAGCTTCAGATACCAATCCATCTTCGGTCAATACATTCTGAGTGTATTGATCCGTTTTTTGAGGTGCTACATACCTAGAGTCAGTAAGAAGGACAACATCAAATTGATGCATGGTTATTTTGTATTAGAATACCAGAACTAACTGAATGCTAACGTTGACTCAGAGATTCTTTGATTTTGCTGCTAAAGTCACGGAGTATTGTTTCTGTGCTTTCCCAATCAATACATTCATCAGTTACTGATACGCCGTACTTTAATTGAGATTTATCTTCTGGAATAGACTGTTTTCCAAAATTTAAGTTACTTTCAACCATGATGCCCATGATAGATTTGTTGCCAGTCTGTATTTGCTGAGCTACGTCATCAAGTACAACAGATTGATTCACTGCTTTCTTTCCACTATTGGCATGGCTACAATCCACCATAATGTTGTGAGGATATCCTGCTTTGTCCAGCTTTTCCTCGTAGGCCTTGATGTGTTCAGCCGAATAATTGGCTCCTTTACCACCTCTTAGGATTATGTGAGAATTTGGATTGCCAGAAGTTCTCACTACCGCAACATTGCCATCAGGATTGATACTTACAAAGTTGTGGTTGCCAGCTACTGACATCAATGCCTGTATGGCTATATCAATATTGCCGTCAGTTCCATTTTTGAATCCGACAACAGAAGAAAAGCCACTGGCCATTTTTCTGTGACTTTGAGATTCGGTAGTTCTTGCTCCGATAGCCGTCCATGAGAACAAATCCTGAATGTATTGTGGTGTTACAATATCTAATGCTTCACCTGCTGTTGGCAATCCCAATTCAGCTATATGAGTCAATAATTCTCTTGAAATGTGCAATCCTTCGTTTACATCACAACTGTCATCCAATTTTGGATCGTTGATCAGTCCTTGCCATCCTGTAGTGGTTCGTGGTTTTTCAAAATAAACCCTCATTACCAGATACAAAGTATCTTTTAGCTCGTCAGCCAACTTTTTTAGTTGAGTAGCATATTCTTTGGCAGCTTTTACATCATGTATCGAGCATGGGCCAACGACAACTAGAATTCTGTTGTCCTTTTTATTTAGAATATTTTTTATCGTTGTTTGTCCATCTAAAACAGTTTTGATAATTTTCTCTGTTAGTGGATATTTGCTCTTAAGCTCTGTAGGGGTGATTATAGGTTCTTCCGCACTTACGTTCAGGTTCTCAATTCTCTTATCTGACATTCCTTTTTATATTATTTTTTTCATGTAAATTCATCAGGGTTAATGTTGAAATACACGAGTAGAGCGCGAAACTAAATGATAATTGACTTCCCTCAAACTTATGCTGCTTTTTTTAGCAAGAACCTACTATTATTTAGTAGGTTAAATGTCCTTTATATTGCTCGATTGAGTGGTCTTATTCTTTATTTGCCACCCATTTGATGCCTTCAATGATGTGCTGGCGCCCGAATTCTGTATCCAATGATCGTATGTCATGGCCCAATTCGGTATAGAAAAATCTTCCTCCATCCCAAATTCTAGTCCATGCTATGGGGTGGTCTTTGCCCATAGGTTTGCCATCTCTGGTTTTGAAATAATCACGAACCGGCTCGTAGCTAGATTCATCTACTCGGAGTAGGACTTGCAATCCCGGAAGACCTGTAACTACTTTGGTGTGGTTTGTCCAATCCGCTTCATACCAAAACTCATTTCCCCATCCTTTTACGGCGGGGTGTTCCTTTGCTTTGGGGTCTACTTTTATTTTGGCTTTCGAGAAATCTGAATCACTATTGAAATCACATCCACCAAGATTCATGATCCAAGGCCAGTTTTCCTGATGAACCAATAAGGCATGTAAGCCCACAATGGCACCTTCATTTTTGTACCACGTTTCGATTATGTTGCGTTGTTCCTCACTAAATATTTTGTCCAAAACATTGGCATTGTTGAATAGCAATACATCATATAATTCTAGCCGCTCCTTTGTGATGTCATCGCCTGTTTCACTTACATCTACCTGCATGTTGTTTTCAGCTCCTAGGCGAACGATCCAGCCATTCACAAGGGGAATGTCTGCATGTCGGTACCATCCAGTCCCAGAAAAAAGCAATACCCTCAAGGGGTTTTCCGCTTGCATACTGTTGTGATCGACACTCAATGATTTGTGATTGGCATCAAGGTGTTTTTGGGCGAATACTGAAAGTGAAAGGAAAAGTAAAAAGCAGCTTAAGCAAGCCAAACGAATCGTTGATGTGTATTTCATGAATGTATAGGTTGTTTTTTACCCGTGGCAATCAAGAATCGTGCTTGATTGCCACGGGGATTTAGAAAAGTAATCATACTTTATCACATTTGAAAAAATGAAACTCCCTTTCAATATAACATTTCACCTGTGAAAAATGTTTTTGATTGAAGTCACAAAGTAGTTTCAATCCCTTTTTAATTTGGCGAGTTGCGTGACAACCTCCTCTGGCAACATTCTTTCGGTGTAGTTGGCTTCTACATGAGCCGTTACAATGTTGCGGTCTCTATCGATGATGAAAGTAGCTGGGATAGGTAAGGTTTTGGAACCATCTCCGTTCAACGCGCTTAAGTCTCGACGATTGTGGTAATCCTCACCGGGATCAAATTGCAAATTGTACGCTTTGATGACTTCTTGATGTGCATCGCTGAGCACTTCAAAATCCAACTCGTTTTTTTCTTTGGCGGTCAGGGCATCATCTGGGCTTTGCGGACTAATGGCTATAAACTGCGCACCCAGACACTGAATTTCGGGCAGGCGTTGCTGTATTGCTCTTAAGTCTAGGTTGCAAATGGGGCACCATTCACCCCTATAGAATTTAAGAACAACTGGTCCTTTTTTTAGTACTTCTGACAGGGATACTTTCTGGCCTATAGCATTGAACAAGGTGAAATCTGGAGCAGTGTCACCTACTTTCAAGCCTTTTACTTTTTGGGCATTGGCAATGACTAATTTTTGAAAATCTTGGAGTTCGGGCATGGGTTAAGTTGTTTTCTTTTTTGGTGCGTTTGTTTCAAAATTTGGTGATGATTTGTGAGAAAAAATAATTGATGCTAAATAGAATTCTGAATTGTTATCTGCTCTCTTAATTGCATAATATAAGCAGTATTTGAAATCTCTACTGTAAAATTAAATTTATAAAGATCATCATTATAAGAAAATGCGATTTCCCAATCAGTTTCATTTTGGTATGTCTTTTCATGATAATTGGGTTCAAATTTGAGGTTCTTAATGTTAATAAATTCAAATATCATTTTTTTCTGCATAATATGATGGACTAGATCTACCCCGAACCATTGGTAAGAATCCAACCATAAAAAGAGTAAAATACAGTACATTCCAAAACTGCCATATTTTTGGTTTGTTGTAACTGATTATTTTAACACTTATCATATACTGTTCTTACACATTTATTGTTGGTTAGCTCAATTACTTTATTTCAAGATTTAATCAATTCAAAGTCTCTTTAACTGTACCACATTTCAACATCATATCTCCAAAATAAGGATTTTTGATTTCGTTTACTTGAGTGATCCAAAAGGCTCCTGTATTGTCTAGTGCCATAGGGCAATGCGCCAAGTATAGTTCTCCAGATGATAAATTTCCTTTGATCAATGCAGTCAGGTTGTTGGTAAGGTCAGAAAAGGCAAGTCTCTGCGCATCAATAGTACCTGCATTGGCTATTGCCTGAGTAGATGCCAGTACTTTTTCGTTTCCTTCCACTTTTTTGACCACTGTCTGTAGGATCAGGGCGCTGCTTTTTGATTTGTCAAAATCAGTTTCTGTCAAGGCAACTCTCAATAGTTCGTATTGATCGAAAGCGGCTTTAAGGTTGGTATCTTTAAACGATAGATCGCCAGGTTTTGCCTCATTTGTGTGCTGATGTGCTCCTTTATCTGCATGGTCATGGCCGTGTTCTTTTTTTTGCTGGTTGCAAGAGGTAGAAAGTATTGAAATAAAGGCAAATACAATTGCAAGTGGAATTAATTTAGTTGTTTTCATAGAAATAAGAATTAATAATAATGGTTAAGATAATAATTTATTTTTCATTTAATATTGATAAAACCTGTTTTGATTTGGTTTAGTTCAGGGTCTGTCCATGCCAAGACTACCTGGTCATTCCATTTGGCCAATTGAGGAAAGCCACTACTGCGTTGCACAGAAGAATTGGCGAGTACATACCGTTCAGAAATCTCATTTTGATTGACCATTGCTCCAACAATTTGATTTCCTTCCATCCAAGACACAAATGCCATATCTGAATTGATAAAAGTGGTTTTTACCCTACCTATAGCTTTGCCTTGGTCAAGACGAATGGGGGTGCCAAAAGATTCTCCATTATTTTGAGAAAAAATCACTTGTACTTTTGGTTCGTTTTCTGCTGCGGAAAACCAACCAACCACTACCTCTGTGCCAGATGTACTCACGGAAGGGCCGTTGACAGGACAGCCATTGATTTTCCAATTGTCGGCAAACAAAATTTTTGGTTCACTCCATTTGTTGTTGGCATACATTACATAAGACATATCCCTTACTTCTTCATCTGATCGATCCCGATACACTGCTATCAATCCATCGGCAGTTACACCATTGGTAGTTTGGCAACAATCACATACGCGCTGATCCAATGCCCATTCTTCTAATTTACGTCCTTCACTATTTAAAATTGCACCTCTGATAGTCATAGCACCACCTCCATGATGGTCATGATGTGCGCCAGAGGTATTTCGTCCATCCAGCCAGGTTAAAAAGAAATTGCCATTCTCCAGAGGCGACATGGATACAAAACCATGCTCGGCTTTCACTCCATCATCATGTAAAGTGAACGGTTCAGACCATTGGTTGGATGCTGCCTTTTTTATTACGATTTTGATGTCATAAGTATAGGTGCCAGTATCACTCATTTCTAGATAGTGTGCCATCATAACGCCTGTTTTGTTGACAGCAAGTACAGGATGGTCTGCCCAATTGACAAACCATCGGTTGCCTTCGGCTATTGTAGTAGGAGCAGACCATTTTCCCTCAATAAGTTTGGCATATTTGAGAGTGGCAAGAGATGCCTGCTTTTCGATCCAGGAGAGGTACACGTTTCCATCTTGCCCAGAACATAAAAAAGGTTCCTCAGTATTGGCAGAGGTGGGACTATCAATCAATGATAATCCGACGCCAAACCCACATAGCAAAATATTTCCTGATAATTTATTTTCTTTTTTCTCGGTTGTACAAGAAACTAAGAAAAAGAGCAATACCAAGAGTGGTAGAATGCCGAGATTTATAGGATGTAGTTTATACATAATTCTTGATTAATATAAATTCAATATTTCTTGTACTGATTCAGCAGTGCCCCAATCCTTCCCTCCCGACTCTGTATGAGAGTGTTTTCCTTCTTTATCAATAAATAGAGTAGTGGGAAGCGCAAAAACTCCAAGGGATTCCAAGGAGCTTTCTAGTTTTATAAATTCAAGATTGAAATTACCTTTTTGCTTAAATGTTTTGATTCTTTCTGGCGATTCATCAGAAGCTAATAAAAGTACAAACTTGTCAGGAGGTAATTTGGATTGGAGGATGTCGAGAGAGGGCATTTCTGCTATACATGGTTTGCACCAAGTCGCCCACAAGTTTAGGATTACCACTTTTCCTTCTAGACTTTTTGGGACAATTGGTTGACCATCTAACTCCGTGATTTTTAAAGAATCCAGAAAGGTTGGTGATTTCTGTTGGCACGACAAAATAAGAGCTGAAAGCATGAAAATCATTAAATACTTCTTCATATACTAGTTTTTTAGCCGAAATGCAACTTTTGTTTGATCCCACATAATGGCTATTTCACCTTCTTTTTTAGAAATTTCTGTTACCTCGAAAGTTAGTGACTCTACCACTTCATTCAATTTCTGAGCGGGTACTTTAATACGAACAATATCATTGGCTTCCTTGTAATCATCTGCCAGGTGCATATCCCAGTCTTTACTGAGGATGATAGTCCATTCTGACTCACCGGGAATGGTGAATAATCCATATTTTCCAGCCAAAATATTCACTTCTCCAATAGTGACATCCTTCCCGAAATTGATGAAGGTTGCATTATGTGCTCCAGTTGACCATACCTGGCCAAAGCCAACCAATCCACCAAATATCATACGACCTCTTTTGCCCGGAGAACTATAGTCTATGTGCACATGGTTGTCACCAACATTAGCCATGGTAGATGTGTGTGGGCTCAGGGGTTTCTTTTTTTTCTCATCCGCTGGTTTATCAGCATCATGGTTTGCGTGATCATGGGAAGATACTTCTTCATTGGTTTGTTTTGGGCTTTGACATGAGAACGTGAATAGTCCAACAATTACGATTAGGCTTGATAGTTTCATTTTAAGGAGTTTAAATTGTGATTTTCATTTTATATTTTTCGTTCATATTTACAGCATTCCTCTAGTGATTGAAATGCCTCATCACTTGCTTTAATAGTATCTGTGTCGTGTCCTAAAGAAGCAGCAATTTTTATTATTTCTTCTGAAGTAATAACCATAGGGTCGAAGACAACTGTGAGCTTTTGATTTTTTACATCCCAGATGACAGAATCAACACCATTTTGTCTACGGAGGTGTTTTTCTATTTTCTTCTTGCAAGTTTTGCAATCACCACCATAAAGATTGAAAGTCACACTTTTATGATGGCGAAAAATACCTGCACCTCCAAAGGAGCCAAAACTGTTCAGGTTTCCTTGCAATACCAAAAGCAGGATGATTAGACCAGTGATTAGTTTGAATTGACTTTTTTTCATTTGATTTAGTTTTGTTACAACTTTATTTTAACCTGAGACTATTGCCAATGACCGATACTGAACTCAAGCTCATAGCGAGGGCAGCCAGCATTGGGCTCAGAAGGATTCCGAAAAATGGGAATAGAATTCCGGCGGCTACAGGTACGCCCAGTGTGTTGTAGATAAATGCGAAAAACAGGTTTTGTTTGATGTTACGCATTACATCGGTGCTAAGTTTTCTTGCGCGTATTATGCCATCTAATTCGCCTTTAACCAATGTGAGACTGGCGCTTTCGATAGCCACATCTGTGCCTGTTCCCATAGCAATACCGACATTTGCCTGCGCTAGGGCAGGAGCATCGTTGATTCCGTCACCTGCCATGGCTACAATTTTTCCTTCCGCCTGTAGTGCTTTTACTTTTTCGTATTTGTGCTCTGGTAGCAGGTCGGCTTCATAACCATCCAGTCCCAATTTGTCTGCTACTGCTTTGGCTGTGTTTTTGTTGTCCCCTGTGAGCATGATTACCTCAAGGCCTAGTTTTTGTAAGGCACTGATGGCAGCTGCAGAAGACTCTTTGATAGGATCAGCGACGCTGATGAACCCTGCGATCACCTGATTAATAACGACAAACATGACAGTTTCTCCTTCCAGTTGTCTTTTCTCTACTTCACTGCTGAATGAATCGTCGAGTTCTAAACCAAAATTATCCAACATTTTTTTGTTGCCAATAGCGACTTCTTTGTTACTAATTTTTCCTTTTATTCCC
>CAXBNB010000106.1:0-9001 GCA_963976505.1 uncultured Reichenbachiellaceae bacterium | reverse complement strand
AATGATTTTATGAATCAGCCGGACTGCATTGCCAGCATAGAAGCTGCCGCAAAGGTGATGGTAGAGGCCATTCAAAATGGAGGAAAGATCATAAGCTGTGGCAATGGAGGCTCCATGTGTGATGCCATACATTTTGCCGAAGAATTGACAGGAAGATACCGGGAGAACAGGAAGCCTATTCCAGCTTTGGCAATCTCTGATCCGAGTCACCTTTCTTGTGTGTCCAATGATTTTGGTTACGATCATGTGTTTTCTAGGTATGTAGAAGCATTGGGAAAAGAAGGAGACGTGCTGTTGGGCATTAGCTCCAGTGGCAATTCTAAAAATGTAATCGAAGCGATACAGTCGGCTAAGAAAAGTGGCATGAAAACCATAGCACTTACAGGAAAGGGTGGAGCGAAAATGGCAGAAATCGCAGATATAGTGATCAATGTACCCCATCAAGGTTTTGCCGACCGCATCCAGGAAATACACATCAAAGTAATCCACATATTGATTTTGCTTATTGAAAAGAGGGTTTGTTAAAGGGGGTATTTTGTATTTTTATTTCGGTAAAATAACTCTTCAAATAGTTGTGCTTTATCCGTTGATTGGGAGTGTAAAATACTTTTTTTGTTTTTAATTAAAAGAATAAGATCTATAATATTTGTATATAATTCTTATAATAAATACTATTTTTTCTTACTATTGAGTAACTGTAGCCATTTAGTGTGAAAGATATCATTATATTTCTACCTTAGATTTCGTTCAAATTATTCAAATATGAAAGCCATCGTTTTAGTCATTGCAGTTCTAACAGTTGCTTCTTGCGTTAGTAATAAAATAGTATCTGACATTCAAACTTTAAGATTTGGTTCAGGAGGTGGTTTTACGGGAGAGATCAAAAAATACGAACTATCTAGTGAGGGAAAGCTATCCAACATAATCGATCAGGACACCATATTTTTAAAAAATATTTCCAAGTCAAGTGTACAGAAAATCATAGTATTTGCTGAAACGATTAAAAGTTTGGAATTGAACGAACCGAAAAATATGTACAGATTTATCGAGATTGATTTTAACCAATCAGCCACCAACAGATTGGTTTGGGGTCTAGGTTACACCGACAAACCTATACAAGTTGATTCCTTGTATAATAAATTAACCACCTTGCTTAAATAAATCTCCATGAAAAACACATTCTTTCTCAGCATCATATTAATGTTTTTATGCTTGCAACTACATGGTCAAAATAAAAAACTGAAAACAGACTCTTTCGAAAATCCATTTTTGACAAAACAGATTAAGAAGAATGCAAATGCAGTTATTCCCAATTCTAATGCACGAATAATTGGAAGGAATAAGGCAGATAATGTAAATCCGTTATTCTTTCAACGAATTTCAGACAAAGAAAGCATTTCTATTAGTGAGCTTAAAACAAGCTTCGGACTATCTTCTGATATGAATTTAAAAGAATTCAAATTTACGACTGACAAATTAGGAATGAGTCACGAATCCTTTCTACAACATTATAAGGGCTTACCAATTGATGGTTTTTTGGTGTTTAAGCATAGTGGAAAGGAAACAATACTTCACGGTCGAGTTGCTGAAATTGAAGACTTAGATATAAATCCATTAATTGATAAACCGGAAGCGAAATTGATTGCTATGGTTTCATTAGGTGTAAACTCGGTTTTACAAGATTATCCTGTTGAACTTAAAATCGTTGAACTTCCAAATAGTAAAAATGAGTTTGAATTAGCTTATGAAGTTAGAATTGATGCAGTAAACCCATTATTAATGAAAAAAGTGTTTGTCAGTGCCAAGAATGGTGAAATACTTAATACAGTAGAATTGATGCCTCATGCAGATACTCCTGGAACTGCCAATACTTTTTACAGTGGAACACAAAACATTACAATAGATGATATAAGTGGAACGTACCGACTCAGAGATTCAGCAAGAAAAATAGAAACCTACGATGCTAGCAACGCAGGATTTACAGACGATGGTTTTGAAGGATATAGTGACTTTGTGAATAGTTCCACAAATTGGTCAGGTTTTTCATATTTATCATCGTTTAGTATTACGGAAGCTTCCAATGATTGGTGGTTTAATTCTATTGTAGATACCAAAGCGGATTATTACATAATTATTAAGGATGGTGAAGAAAGTATTGTTTACCAATCGAACTATATTAATAATACCAACACTCCAATTACATTCCAACCAAATTTATTACTCTCCAATGGCCCATATTCAGTAGAAATATGGGATTATGATGCAGCTGATTCGGATGATTTTGGTGGAACATATTCTATCAATTCTACGATTGGTACTCAGAATTATTCTGATAATAGCAATTCTGGAAGTTATGTGATTTCTGAACTGAACAATCCGGCTTTGGACGTTCATTGGGGGATGGAAGTGACTTATGACTTCTATTTGAATGTATTCGACAGAAACAGTTTTGATGACAATGGTAGTACCATAAGGCAATTTATAAACCCACCTACTTTACAAGAAAAGTTTGGAAACAGTCCCAATAATGCAAGTGCATATCCTGCTCCCTATAATTTTATGCAATACGGTTTAGGAGATGGTGAATTGATGGGGCCGGTTGTAGGATTAGATGTGGAAGGTCATGAGTTTACTCACATGGTTGTAGATAACAACGGAAATGGTGGGTTAGAATATCAAGGAGAATCAGGAGCGCTAAACGAATCTTTCTCGGACATTTTTGGCGTATGTGTTGAATTTTATTCAGAATTTAATCCAGATTGGACTATGGGCGAAGACATAATGATCAGTGAACCTTTTTTAAGATCAATGTCAAGCCCAAATGAAGGTCAACAACCAGATACCTATGAAGGACAACATTGGATTAATCCTGAAAATTTATCACATGACCATGGTGGTGTACATATTAATAGTGGGGTTCAAAATTTCTGGTTCTACCTGCTAAGTGAAGGGGGTTCGGGAACAAACGATCTGGGGGATTCATACTCTGTAAGTGGAATTGGAATAGAAAAGGCCAGACAGATTGCATATAGAAATTTGATTAACTATCTAGGACCAAATGCGACATTTTATGATTCGTATCTTGGTTCATTACAGTCTGCTGAAGACTTATATGGCAATCCTTCTACAGAGTATGATGCTGTTAAGGCAGCTTGGTATGCTGTTGGCATGGGCAATGCCCCTGACGCTACATGTGAAGGAACAACTAACCTGACAGCAAGTTCAGGAACCATTTCTGATGGGAGCGGATCAGCTGATTATGGGAGTGATCTAAATTGTTCTTGGTTGATTGCTCCTCCGGGTGCAAATCAGATAACCATTGATTTCACTCTTTTTGATACAGAAGCAGAATATGATTCTGTTTTTGTTTATGATGGACCAACGGAAAACCATGAGTTGTTAATGACCTGGTGGGGAAATACCCTCCCCGCTCAAATTACGTCATCGGGTGGTGCAGCTCTAGTAAGATTTTCATCGGATGTTAATACGACAGCTTTAGGATGGTCTGCCAACTATACATCTTCTGGTTCTTCACCATCCTGTGATGGGCTTAATTTTTTTAAAAGTGCTGAAGGAACAATTGATGATGGTTCGGGTAGTTCTGCATATGGGAATAATCAAGAATGTTATTGGTATATAGCACCACCATGTGCTTCGTCAGTAACTCTTTCATTTTCTGCTTTTGATACAGAAGAAGGTTATGATGGCTTAATTATCTACGATGGTATTGCCTCTGATGCAACTGAATTAGCAGTGCTTAGCGGCACTGATATCCCTAATGAAATTACATCTTCTACAGGAGAAATGCTGCTTGTGTTTGTTTCTGACTTTGCAGTTACTCAGCAAGGATTCTCGGCTTCTTATACTAGTGACGGTGATGCAGTTTGCTCGGGGATTAACGAAATTTCAGATAGTGATTACGGAGTTGTATCAGATGGTAGTGGTAGTGAAAATTACTGCAACAATCAGGAATGCTCATGGTTGATTTCACCACCGGACGCAGAATCGATCACTCTATACTTTTCCAAGATTGATTTGGAGGAATCATCTGAAGATGGACGGACGTTTTATGATGTTATTGAAATTTATGACGGTGGTTCTGAAAATGCTGATCTTATAGGTGCTTTTTCAGGAAACAAACTACCGCCTCCAATAACTTCATCAGGAGGTGAAATATTTATAAAATTCGTTTCGGACTTTTCTGTAACTAAAGGTGGTTGGGAGTTAGAGTATGTAACCGAAACAATAAGATTTTGCTCTGGAATGCAAACACTGACTGAGTTTGAAGGTGAATTAAGCGACGGAAGTAAAGAGGATGTCTATGGGAACAATTCAATTTGTTCATGGCTGATACAGCCAGAAGGTGCTTCTAAAATTAATTTATCTTTTACTGAATTTGATTTGGAAGAAGATTATGATGCAGTTATTGTATACGATGGGGAAGATTCGAGTGCCCCAGTTTTAGTTACTCTGTCGGGATCAGATTTACCAAGTGATATTACTTCAATAAATGGTGTTTTATACTTAGAGTTCCTTTCAGATGCTGCCGTAAGGAAATCAGGATGGAAAGCAACTTATACTTCAGAAGAGATACTCGGCTTTGATACCGAATTCTTTAAAGACATCAGATTATACCCTAATCCAGCCTCTAATTATTTGATAATTGAAAACCTGAAATTTAATAAAATAAAAATAGCAATTACCGATGTTCTTGGACGTGAAATTTTAAAAGCCTATGAACTTAATGTAGGAAAAAACGAAATTGATATTGGTACAATGTCATCTGGGTTTTATTTGGTGAATTTTCAATCTCAACAAAAGACATTTTCTTATAAAATAGTTGTAGAATAAGCTGAATGGATACCACATCTCTAAAATGAAACGATATTTTATACTGCTCTTACTCCTTGGAATCAACCTTAGCCTTGTTGCGCAGGACAGTCCTTCGGAAAATCTAAGGTTAGGAATGTTTTTTACATTGGATAAAAATGTCAGTTCAGATTTTGTAGCAACTTTTGAGGATATTGGCTTTTCAGCGGACTACCACAAAATAAATTACAAGGCCGGACTGAGTGCCGAGTACTTTCTGAAAAATAGGTTTTCCTTAAATTCGGGAGTAAATTATTCCAATAAAAATTTCACAGGAACCTTTACCTGTGCTACCTGTTTATCTATAAGTCCTTGGGGGCCTGAAACAATCGAATTGCAGTTTATAGAAATCCCAGTCAGTATCAAGTATTATTTTGCCCTTGGGAAACTAAATATGTATGCTGACCTTGGATTGATCAATCAATATGCAATAGCAACTGAAATTTTTAATAGGAAGTACATCATTAGCGGAAAGCTGGGATGTGGAATCGAATACAATTTCAATCCCAAACTTGCCTTTCAATTTTTCACGGAATATAATAATGGCCTAACCAATATGTTCGAGGAGTCTGATTTTAAACTTAAAACCATTTCCTTAGGGTTTGGTCTGGTGAAAAAGAGATAAAAACGGTTGGGTCTGTTTCACAATCATCGAAAAACAATAAAATCTACTTTACCTTTTATGACTTACCACAAGTAGGTGTAAGTAATATGCACCTACTTATATTTTTTAACATCAATTTGCACTCATTATTTTCGTGATACACTTATTTTTTCATACATTGCACTCGTAAATAATGTAATATGGAAAATAGCACCCATTTTTCTTATCCTGCGCTTATTTTTCACGGTAGGCATCTTCCCGAAGAAGCGACGATTGTAGGTTATGGTGCAATTGTACATATTTTGCAACTTGAAATTCCTTTACCGCACACCATTTCAATCATAAGCAATCAAAACAAAAGATACCTACAAGAGCATTGGGCGGTGTATCCTAAGTCCTATTTACCTGGAGATTCTCCCGAATTAACGCAAATAGAAGCATTGCATAAACAATTGACTTTTGCTCTAAAATATGAAGGGATTAACCTACTGGTATTTAAAAAGCTGACTCAATATTATAAACTAGATTTACTCAACGAATTGGTGGGGATAGAGCCAACAGGACAGTACACCAGAAGAATCTGGTTTTTAATAGAGTGGTTAAGAGGTGCGTCATTATCTTCAAGAAAAGATATGGTGAAAAAGAGCTATGTAAGTTTGGTAAACGACACTATTCAATACACAATCGATGGAGTAAAATCTCCACGGCACCTAGTAATAAATAACCTGCCGGGTACAGTCGGGTTTTGCCCCTTGGTTTACAAGACTTCCAAATTAAAACAATACATAGAATCAAATTTAGCTGCTCAACAAAACACTTATTTAGAGGGTATTAGAAAGGATATTTTGCAACGGGCATCTGCATTTTTATTGCTGCAAGATTCCAGGGCTTCTTTTACTATTGAGGGTGAAAGTCCAAAAAGCAAAAGGGCAGCTCGCTGGGGAAAAGCTATCGGACAAGCAGGCATGCGTAATTTATCAAAGGAGGAGTTGCTCCGGTTACAGCAATTGGTAATTGAAAACCCACGTTTTCTAGATATGGGCTATCGTCAAAAAGGTGGTTTTGTGGGTGAACACGACCGAATTATAGGAGAGCCTCTTCCTGACCATATTTCTGCAAAATGGCAAGACATTGATATATTAATGAAAGGCTTTTTGGAAACAGATGAGCTACTATCAGTCAATAATGTGGATGCCGTAATAAGTGCTGCTGTCATTGCATTTGGATTTGTATTTATACACCCTTTTGAAGATGGAAATGGTCGTTTACATCGCTATTTAATACATCATATTCTCGCCAAAAAGAATTTTTCAAAACAAGGCATCAATTTTCCAGTCTCCGCAGCTATTTTAGACAATATCAATGAATATAGGGCAGTGTTAGAATCATTCTCTCTATCCTTGCTTGACTTCATAGAATGGAAAGAAACCAAAGACCATAATGTAGAAGTATTAAACGATACAATGGATTTTTACCGTTACTTTGATGCAACCAAACAAGCTGAGTTTTTATATGATTGTGTGAATGAGACGATTCAACATATCATTCCAAAAGAACTAGAATATTTGACTCAATATGATGCTTTCAAAGAAGTGATGGAAGAAGAATATGAAATGCCAGATAAACTCATTGCTCAACTGGCTAGATTTTTAGAGCAAAACAATGGTATATTATCAAAAAGAGCGAGGGAAAAGGAGTTTGAAAATTTATCTGATATGGAAGTTCAATCAATTGAAACAATTTATGGTGAAATTTTCTAAACGATTCAATGCCCAGAGAAATATTATGCCTTAAAAACCTTGGCATGAACAACATCCTTATAACTCCTGCCAATCGGTATCAACTTGTCTTTGATTTTTAGTTGGTTTCCTTCCAGCACCTCTACTTTATTTACTGGAATGATGTAAGACTTGTGAACACGCAAAAACTTGTTGGATGGAAGACTGTCTTCTAGGTATTTCAGAGACTGGAGCGTGATGATTCGCTTGCCGTTGACATAGAAGGAAACATACTCTTTGAGTCCTTCAATGTAGTCGATATCACCCAATACAATCTTATAGGTTTTGTGTTCCGAATTTACTGTGATATACGACTGATCGTTTAGGCTGAGCGACATATTTCGTTTGAGGGAAATTGATTTGATGACTTTATTGATGCTTTGCACAAACCTATCGAAAGGAAAAGGCTTCAATAGGTAATCTGTTATATCCAAAGTATATCCCTCTAGGGCATACTCTGAATAAGCCGTAGTGAAAATGATGTCGGCATCTACTTTAGTAGTTTTTAGAAATTCCAACCCTGTGAGATCAGGCATTTGAATGTCAAGAAAAATAAGATCGACTTCTTGTTCATTTAGAGCTGTAATGGCATCCAAAGGATTCTTAAACTGACCCACCAATTCCAATCCAGGTATTTTCCCTATATATTCTTCGAGCAGCTTTCTGGCAAGTTGCTCGTCATCGATTACAATGCACTTTATTTTCATCAAACCAACAAATTTAATTTGACAGAGAAAGTGTCGGAAGACTTTGTAATGGACAGTTCGTGATGGTTAGGATAGAGTAGTGATAGCCTTCTTTTTACATTTTCTAGCCCTATTCCACCCACTTGATCCTTAGTGAAGTCATTTTTTGCAATACTGTTTTTCAACTCAAATGTCACTTTATTTGGTTTAGCTTTCATTTTCAGGTCTATCCAGCCATTATCTAAATCCTCTATTTTACTGTGTTTAAAACTGTTTTCCAGAAATGGAATGAAAAGCATGGGTTCGATCAGCAGATCCTCTTTTTCAATGTCGAATTCAGTAGCTATATTTTTTATGTGTTCGTCTTTAAGCCTTGCCAAGGCTATAAAATTTTTGAGGTAATCCACTTCTCTGCTGATCATTACTTTTTCTTTTTTACAATCGTACAACATGAACCTAAGCATGTCTGATAGCATAATGATCATTTGGGAAGTTTTGTCCGATTTGATCACGGATAAAGTGTAAATATTGTGTAGTGAGTTGAATAAAAAGTGTGGGTTGATCTGAGATCGGAGGAATTTCAGCTCGGTATTGAGATTTTCATTTTTGAGTTGGATTGTTTCTTTTTCTTTCAGTACAGCCAGTTGTGAGCTTTTGAAAGCGATAGAAGTGATGAAGAGAAGAATACCGATCATCATATCTCCAAATATGGGGAAATGATTGTTTGGTTTAAAATCTGATTTGGGTTTCATTTCATGAATTCGTTCAGGCATCTGAACATCAATCGCATAAGCATAGACCAAATAAAAATAGCCATATACTGCCATAAACAGCACCAGGCAAAGACCGAAGTAGGCAGGGTATTTTTTATTGTTGAAAAATTGAGGCATCAGCCATCGGGTATTGATCAGAATGATAGAGCCATAAGCAACTGACATGAACAACGACCGGGATATGTTGTTGTTTTGGCCAAACCTATTGGGCAGAATCAACAGAAGAAAACCGAAAATGATAAGCCATATAAACAGATGGCTGATGGGCGATTTATATTTTTTGATCAATTG
>CAXBNB010000105.1:0-9070 GCA_963976505.1 uncultured Reichenbachiellaceae bacterium | reverse complement strand
TGGATGGGCGTTATCTCCTTCTTATGACTTATTGAATGTTGCTGTTGTATTCCCTGAAGATACTGAAGAGCTAGCACTCACAGTAGTTGGAAAGAAAAAGAAGTTGAAACGAGAAAATTTTGAACAGTTCGGAGCAGGATTGGGGTTGAACGCTAAACAGATCAAAGTCGCCTTTAATCGAATGATAAAAAATAAATCAAAGGCATCCGATTGGATTGAGCGATCATTTCTGTCAAATGACCTGAAAGCTGCCTATTATAATGTAATGGAAGGCAGGTACAATCAATTGGAACTAAAAGAGTAAAACGGCATACACTCCACATAGTAATATTCCTGTTTACACGGGAATGACGGATTACGTTGTTTTTGAGATCATCCAATAGAAGATTATTTGAAACATGACAAAGACGGATTAATTAGAAAAACCCAATTCCAAACCAAAGGAAGTTCCACCTAAATATTTATTTTTGGACTTCTTTAAGAAATTTACCCAGATGCTCTAATGCTCACAAAATTATCCATTCAAAACTATGCATTGATAAGGGAATTGGAGATCGCTCCATCCTCCGGACTCAACATCATTACCGGAGAGACGGGTGCAGGAAAATCCATTGTGCTCGGTGCAGTTGGGTTGCTGCTAGGCAATAGAGCCGACAGCAAGGCGCTTTTGCTCAAAGAAAAAAAATGCATCATTGAAGGAGAATTCAACATCGGAGATTATGCGCTGCAAGAGGTCTTTGAGGAGGCAGATTTGGATTATGAAGAACTGACTATTGTCAGGAGGGAGATCAACCTCAATGGCAAGTCCAGGGCATTTATCAATGATGTACCTACCACACTTGATGTATTGAAAAAGGTGGGGTTGAAGCTTCTGGATATCCATTCTCAAAACGAAAGTATAGAAATAGTAAAGAAAGATGCCAGGCTAAAAATCATAGACGACTATGCCCAAACGGCTTCCTTGATTTCTGTTTATAAAAAGGCCTATTCGGAGTTTAAAGTTTCTGAAAAACGGTTGAATGATTTGCTGGAGCAACAAGCCAACCTGAGCAAAGAAGAAGATTACAATAACTTCCTTTTAGACGAATTGGTCAAAGCTGATTTTCAGGCTGAGGAACAAGAGGCACTGGAAAGTGAATTGAAAGTACTTGACAATTCGGAAGACATTAAATTGAAGCTCTCACAAGTTGTAGGTGAATACAAAGAAAACGAGTATTCGATTTCTGACAAGCTTGCTGAAATGAACAACCTGCTCCGCAGTACTGCTTCGTTTTCTGATAAATTGGAAAATCTCAACGACAGGTTTACATCTTCACTAACTGAGCTCAAGGACATAGTAGATGAATTGAATGATGTACTGGAGTCTGTGGAGCATGACCCACAGCGCATCGAGGAAATCAACCTCAGATTGGGACTGTTGTACCAGTTGCAACAAAAGCATCAGGTTTTGGACATAGAGGGATTGTTGAAAATCCAAAATGATTTGGAATCAAAAGTAATGGCTACCCAAAATCTGGAAGAAGAATTGGTACAAGAGCAAAAGGCATTTGATAAAAAACAGAAAAACATGCTCGAAGCAGCTGAAAAGCTTTCAAGCAAGAGAACGGCAGTATTGGATAAATTCTCTGATGACATCAATCAATTGCTGAGCTATGTCGGTATTCCCGATGGAAGGCTGAAAATGGCGCATAAAAAAACAGAGCCTGCAACTACAGGAATTGACGAAGTAGAAATGTTGTTTTCTGCCAATAAGGGGATCGCACCACAGCCTGTTGGTCAGGTGGCATCAGGAGGTGAATTTTCTAGGCTAATGCTTTGTATCAAGTACCTATTGGCGACTAAGACTTCTATGCCTACCATTATTTTTGACGAAATAGATACTGGAGTTTCCGGTGAGATTGCCAAAAAGATGGCGGTAATGATGAAGAGGATGTCAGAGAAACATCAGGTGATTGCGATCAGCCATTTGCCTCAGATTGCTGCAAAGGGGGATGCGCATTATTTTGTGTACAAAAATCAAAATACGGATACCACAGAAAGTTTTATGAGGAAGTTGGATGCCAGTGATCATGTGTTGGAAATAGCCAAAATGATCGGTGGAGACAACCCATCTGAAGCGGCAATGAAAAATGCCAAGGAACTGATAGAAGGCTAGACCAACTTATCTTCTTTGCGGATTTATTCCGCAATCCCTTCGTTTTTAATGAGGGATGCTAGAGCAGCTTACAGAGAATTGAAGTTTTAAATACGGTTTTCCCTGAAATCCTACAAAAAGTATCTGGTTTTCAATAACACTTTTGTTAATTTACTCACCTGAGTTCTATCTGATATTTGACCAAAAACCCGTCCTATGAAAAAGTTTTTAATTTCCACAGTCTTAATAGCCTTCTCGTTTTTCGCAGTAGCTCAAGCACAAAAGCTCAATGTAATTGTATTCGGAGCACATCCCGATGATTGTGATATCGATGCTGGCGGCACTGCCATTTTGTTTTCCAAAATGGGGCACAATGTGAAATTTGTCTCACTGACCAATGGAGATGCTGGTCATCAGGATATGGGTGGAGGTGAATTGGCAAGAGTGAGAATGGCCGAAGCGCAAGAAGCCGGAAAACGGTTTGGAGTATCCTACACCGTACTGGACAATCACGATGGCGAGCTGATGCCGACTTTGGAAAACCGCTTGAAAGTAATTCGTGAGATCAGGAAATGGAATGCCGATGTTGTGATTGCACCCCGACCAAATGATTACCACCCTGACCATAGATATACTGGGATTTTGGTACAGGACGCAGCGTATATGGTGATTGTGCCAAATGTTGCACCGGACGTGCCACCGTTGAAAAAGAATCCTGTATTTATCTATTCAGAAGATGGTTTTCAAAAACCAAATCCATTTGAGCCGGACATAGCGGTGATCATAGATGAGGTGTACGATCAAAAGATCTATGCGATGGCAGCACATAAATCTCAGTTTTTTGAATGGCTGCCTTGGACTAGCGGATCGCTGGACAAAGTACCTGAAGGTGAAAAAGCAAGACTTGAGTATTTGGCGAACTGGCGACTCAATACACCCGATGATAAAACCAGAGTATGTTTGAAAAAATGGTATGGGGACAAAGCAGCAAGTGCCACTAGGGTAGAAGGATTTGAAATCTGTGAGTATGGCAAACAGCCTACTGATGAAGAGATAAGAAAGTTATTTCCTATGTTGAAATAGCTGTTCATTCTGTGTAATCAGGAATCTCATGGGTAAGTATTCAAGCACAGTTTAAAGTTAGTCTGCTCTAGAAAAAATAAGTAATCACCAATATCTGATCAAACGACAATGTATTTACAAAATTGAAGCTCAAATTATTAGAATCAGTTGATTGGTTACGAATCTCACCGTTTGATTCATACATCACCTTTTCACTGGCAAAAGTTTTGCTGACAAATACATTACCGAGGTTAGCCTCAAGAGAAAACCTTTTGGCAATAAAATAGTAAAGACCTAAACTTGCTCCTAAAGAAAGACTGTTGTCATTACCTTCACTAGACCTAAATAATGATTCAGTACCAAATTGATCAATGGTGTTATTCACTTCATCAATTATTCCATGACGATAGGTTATAGAAGGTCTAATGAAAGCTCCTAACTTTTCCCCAATGGGGTAATATTTTCTAAGAAAAAATGATGCTCCGATACTAGTTCTCTTCCTTTTTGAGTTTGACGTGGGAATACTATTATCTAAATATTCCGATTGTAGATTCGAATATGATGTGAATAGTCCAACTCCAATGGCTAGCTTATCTTTTATGAATTTTCCGTAGTACGGAGAAAAGGAAAACAAAGAATTATTTTGTTTCGTCTCGTTTCCGGTACCGGAATCACTGGAGTTTTCAGAAAAATTTAAATCGATTCCACCTCCAATAAAAGAATGTCCCTTTGATATAAATTCTTGCGAATAAGCGACATGACAGATGTTTAAAGCAAGAAAAAGGAGTAGGGAAAATTGCTTGAGTGCCATAGTTGAAAATTTTTCAGAATTAACCAATAATCATGCCACTGGAATCAAAAAAATAGGGTGGCTAAATTAGGATTGTGATCAATTAGGTTGCGGGTTTTCAACTTGTCAAACTGCTACTTTTTATCTGATTTAAATACAGCATAAGGGCATGAGACAGAGGTGAGGTATACTGGATTTTGAGCATTTCCAGTCTCATGAAAACATTCATAAGGAGCATTGAATTCAGCGCCTTTTCTAAAATCATTTGCTCTTAAATCATCAACATATTCTTTTGCCAATTGCTGAGCCAGCGTTGGGTTTACTTTCGCAATTGCGTGGCATACCCATCCTGTGGGAGTAGCCCAATAGGCGCCATTCTGATAAGTTTGTTTTTTTGCCAGTGAAAATTCCCATGCCGAAGATTCATCAAAATCATCTGTAGTAAGGACATGGCGAATATTTCCCTTGTAAGCAAGACTTCCATTTTTGTAGGCATCACTTAGGTACTGACATGTTTTTTTCATGTCGTCACCTTCTAAAATACCGAAATAGACAGCCAAGACCGTACTCCAAACATCTGCCTGATTGCTCTTCTCCGTGGAGGCTAAAAGCATTCCTCTGTCATCTGAAAAAGTACTTGGGATTTCAGTTTTCAACTTTTCAGCTATGGTGCTGTAGGCATTTGATTTTTCCGTTTTATTAATCAGTTTATATATTTCTGCCATTTCGAGAGATGCCCTGTATTTGAGAATGGAAGGAAATGCCAACTCTCCGGTGATGGTAATCACATCTCTAAACCCAAAATCAACTCCCCTGAAATCATCGGTAGTATAAACCAATACACCATCTCTTTTAGTAGGAGGGACTTTGTAGGCCATTTCTAGTCTATCGACTAATCTGATGCCATTGATTTCCTGAAGTAAAAAGTCGGAAGAAGAAGTGGTTTGCAAGAAGTAATACGCCATGTGGATAAAGAAGTACTGATCTCCAAAAGGAGGTACAACTCCCCATGTTTTTCCTCCCTGAGTTTCATAGTCGTAAGTACCGGGAAAATAGATGGGTTTGCTGTCGTCAATTCTGATATGGTCGGCAATAGCTCCGGCGGGAATTAAACTGCCTGTTGATGAAATCCAGGTTTGGTCACATTGGGTAGCTGCTGTCAACTCAAGCATGTGCTGCTGCTCTTCTTTGGTTACCATTCCGCTTTCCAATGACATGGCATAGTCACGAATCCAATACGACGGATAACATGCCCTGCCGCCTGGTCTTATCAAGACACCACCGGTGCTGTTTCCTCCAAAGCCCACAGTGATTTTCTGATTAGGTAAAATTCTGGAGCTGTCCATTACCTCTTCTGTCAGTTCTTTGAGGAATTTCAAATCACTTTTTGACAAGTAATTGGTGGTCTGTGCTTTTGAAGGTAGGCTCATCGCAATCAGGGATACCAAAGACAGAAAAAGGGTAAAACGAGGTTTTTTCATGAAATAGTGAAATTTAGATTCAACACTAAAATATCCATTATTTCCGATACTTAACCTTTATTCTTATTTTAACCCTCTCCACCAATTCGAATCGGGAAGTTCATTCTTTTCCAGTACGATTGGATATCCTATTTGAGGAATCACGATAGGTTGATTGAGTTCAGCAGCTTTTTTGGATACTCGTTCTACTGGGTCTTGCCAAGTATGCAGTGCCAGCACAAACGACCCCCAGTGGATGGGCATCATCAGTTTGGCTTTTACGTCTACAGCAGCTTGAGCCGTTTCTTCTGGCATCATGTGGATGTTGTGCCACAGTTCATTGTATTGTCCGCATTCCATCATGGCAAAATCAAAAGGACCATACTTCTCTCCTATAGCTTTGAAATGATCATTGTAACCACTATCTCCACTGAAATAGATTTTTTGTGAAGTGCCAAGTATAGCCCATGAAGCCCATAAAGTAGAAAACCTATCGCCTAGTCCCCTTCCGGAAAAGTGTCTGGCAGGAGTACATGCGAACACTAAGCCTTCATGTTTTATTTCATCCCACCAGTTCAGTTCGTGAATGCTTTCTGCTGCTACACCCCATTCGACTAGGTGCGCACCTAGCCCTAACGGCACGTAAAACTTCTTGACTTTGTCTTTTAGTTTCACAATCGATCCATAATCTAAATGGTCGTAATGATCGTGGGAAAATATGACCGCATCGATTTCAGGAAGTTTGTCAATTTCAATGGGAAGGCCATTGGAAAATCGTTTTTTTCCAAGCCACGGGTGCGGAGCAGGTGCATCTCCAAACATGGGGTCGATCAGGATGTTTTGTCCCTGTATTTCCAGCAAAAAGGCGGAATGACCAAACCATGTGATTCTGGTTAGGCTGTCAGGATGATTGACAATGTCTAAGGAGTCTAGTTTTTGTACAGGAAGCAAGGTTTGTGGTGACTGATTCGGTACACCGGAAAAATATTTTCCTATAAGAGACATATATTGTGAAAAACTCATGTCCATCGGCGTGGGGACTTCATTCACGAACTTATCTTTTTCATAGTTTTTCGATTGTTGGTAAATGGCTTTTTGTTCGTTGGATGGTTTTCCACCAAATTCCGGGCTGAGGTTTACAAATAAGACAGCTATTAGTACAAGTAAGGCCACTATGCTTAGGATAATTATGCTGATCATTTTCAGTACTTTGGTTATTATTTTCATTCCAAATTAATTCTTTCCCTTCTAAAGGATTCTATGCTTTTAGGTTACACAATCTATACGATATTTTTATGCCTTTTAGCTTTACTTATTGTACAGGGCAAACGTATTTAAAAACAAAAACCTCCTTACCGCACTTGTTGCGGTATCTGTTAGAGTTACAGTCAACACTTACAGACCCCTGATCAGGTCAGGGGGTAGTAGAATTTTTAAATGCGTTTGCCTTGATGAGGTGCCTGTCTTCGCAAGTATGACGCATACACCATTGGTATTCGTTACCGCACGTAACAAATAGTCACCTTTGATTTTAAAACATGATAGCCGGATGTCATCTTTAGAAGAATTTACCCTTAGAAAAAAACATCATCTTCAACAATCCAATATTGATGGCTAGAATTAAAATCAAGGCAGGCAATCCTCCTAGGTTGGAAAGCATCTTAATGCCTCCTACTCCTGCCATGCTTATCATCGTGTAGGCCACAGTACCGATGGTGAGTCCCCACGCTATTTTGATGATCATAGGAGGACTTGGTGAGGTGGGTGAGATGCCAGTTGAGCTGATGCCACTCATCGCTTCTGTATTTGAATCTGCAGCTGTCACATACGACAAGAAAGCTGTGAATAAAAATACGCCAGCAATGATTTTGGAAAAGGGTACTGTTTCGAAAATTTGATAAATAATAGCTTCCGGACCTTCTTTGGACAGCACCAATCCTAAATCTATTCCCTGATTTAGGAACACATCAATGGCTGTTCCACTAAATATAGACATCCAAATGATGCCGAATAGGGAGGGGATGATCCAATTGAACAATAAGAATTGACGGATGGTATAGCCGTAAGACAATTTTCCCAAAAACAGCGCAGTGATAGGTGCCCAAGCCAGCCAATTTGCCCAGTTGAAAGTGGTCCAGCTCTTAGGCCATGGATCGTCTGGGTGGGTGATGGAAAGTGTGCCATACTCGAAAAAATGGGTAACATAAATCCAAAGTCCTTCAGCTGATAGTTTTACAATTGATAAGATATCGCTGGTTGCCAGAATAAAAAGGGCCAGCGCAATAAATATTTTAGCATTGAGATCGGATAAAATGCGAATGCCTTTCATCAAGCCGGAGACCGCCGATAGAATGAATGAAAATACAATGACAAGTGTAAGGGCCAACAACAACCAGGTTGGATTCCAATCTAGCAAGTAGTTGAAGCCACCGGACAAGGTAAGTATTCCAGCACCCAAAGAGGCTGCCATTCCAGCGACCAAAGCATATAAACAGATGCCATCGATTCCGGCACTGAGCCATTTGGTGCTTTTTCTTCCAAAAAAAGGAAATAAAGTGGACTGAAGGCTAAAAGGTAAGTTTTTATTGTAAAATGCTATAGCAAATACGATGGCAGGTACTGCATAGATGGCATACGGGATAAAACTCCAATGCAGGTACATTACCGACATGGCAAATGCCCCGGTGGCCTGAGAATTTGGAGATAGCCCTGAAAACTTTGGTGGAGAGACTATGTGATAAATGGGCTCTGCCGTACCCCAAAAGATGATCCCGGTGGCAATGGTAGTACACAATACAATGGAAAACCATTGCCACTTATTCAACATAGGTATGGCATCTTTTCCACCGATTCTATTTTTCGAAATCGGATGAAAATAAAGCACCAAACAACTCAAGAACATCAGCAGTGTGCCTATGCTGAACAACCAGCCGAACTTGTCGATGATGAAATTGTTGATGGCTATGGTTGATTCAAAGAAAGCCTCTTGATCCACAATACTATAGACCAATGCTGTAAACAGCAGAATGAATGCTGGCCAGAATACTTCGTGTCGGAATTTTGAGAAAAAATGCAAAAGGCTAATTCTGTTGTTTGTCTATTTAGTCAACCATTTAAGCTTCTTCTGCTCTTTGTGGTCTTAAGGCATCTCTTACAGTGATCATGTCTTTTTCATCCACAATCAGATAAGCTATTGAGTGCATTTCTGTAAGGTCTTCAGTACCATGACCATGGCTGCTTAGTTTTTCTCTAGTGGCAAAATCGCCCAAATGAATACTGTGGTGAGCGGCGGTACCTTTGGCATGCCCACCATGAAAATCCCAAATCAGTTTTATCTTTCTATCCATAATGTGCTAAAGTAAAGGAAGCTTTAGCTAACATCCAAAAGTTTGTACTGTATGGAAAAGGTCATTTTATTATGAATATCAAACAGAGTCTGTGTTTAATGTGCTTTGAGAAGTCTTTTAGGATTCTTAAAGCTTAGTAAAGTATAGAGCGACTTTAGGGACAGACACTAAATATTATTGTTTCTCTAAAGATTCAATCTCTCGCATGACTGCATCTGCTTCAGCGAGTTTTTCATCTCCAAGTTTCCGATTGGTGTGCGACAGTTCATAAGACTCT
>CAXBNB010000104.1:0-9082 GCA_963976505.1 uncultured Reichenbachiellaceae bacterium | reverse complement strand
CCGAAACATGAGATACCAGCCTCCAAACATGTGGTGTTTTCCATGAATAACACTATTATAGTTTTCCCAAGTACGGCAGCCCCCAATGGGATTTCCTAGGTGAATCAAATTAACATTGGGATCATATATCAAATTGCCATACTCTTTTGTATAGCGTAGGCAAAAATCGGTTTCTTCTCTGAATGCTCCTTTCTCGAAACGTTCGTCCATACCACCAACATGGATGGCCCAATCTCTCCGTACAGATAAATTGCCTGATCCTCCATTTGCCACAGAGTATTCCTTGTTATAATTATGTGGAAAATAAAACCAACCGAAATTTGGGTCTTGAGCTTTTACTGTTAATTCGCTTTCAAACTTTTTGGAGGTATCCAATATGGCACCTGAGACACCACTGGTGTCGGCTTTTTGGTAATGCCGAACATGCTTCGATAAAAACTCCTTATTATCTATTAACACATCGTCATCTAAGAAGAGAATTATTTCATTCAATGCTACTTTCAATCCTAGATTTCTTGCTTTTGAAGCCGATTTAGATGTGGTATGGTAATATCTTATTTTATCCCCAATGATTTCTTCAAAATCTTCAGTTTGGTCAATGATAATAATTTCGAAAGCACCAAATGATTGCGTATATAAACAATCCAATGTGTTTTTTAAATCTGAGTACCTGTTGATTGTAGGTATTACAATACTTAGTTTTAAACTATTGTTTTTCAAAAAATGAAAATAAAAATGGCAGCAAGTATTATTTGAAAAAAGTTCTAACTAAGATCAATAGGCACTAAAATAAAAACAATTTATTTTACTTGTAACGAAATTCGTAAATTCATTTACTTTTGATACTTGGCTGTTGCTTTCAGTGTATCTGAGAGGTGTCATTGGCAAAACAAATAATTCATTTATTTTACATATTACTATTCGTGCAAAGTGTGAACAGGGAGAAAGGTGAAGAATCACAAATAGAATATAAAATTATTCCTCCAGGCAGATTTTCATTGGACATTGAGGAATTGTTGCGTTATAAGGAACTATTTTATTCTTATGCGTGGAGAGATATAAAGATCAAGTATAAGCAAACCGTGCTAGGTTTGTTGTGGGCTATCATCCAGCCTCTAGTGATGATGAGTATGTTTGCCCTATTCTTTTCGGAATTTTTAAAGATCCCTACTGACAACATTTCAGCACCAATTTTTTATTTTAGTGGACTATCGATCTGGACTCTTTTTACTACGAGTGTATCAAATGCCAGCAGTAGTATGGTTTCTAATGCGGGTGTCATTCAAAAAATATATTTCCCAAGGCTCATAATTCCTATGAGTAGCGTACTGGTTGCAATTTTTGATTATTTGATGACATTGCTAGTTTTCATTGGATTGATTATTTACTATGAAATCACCAATGACGCGTTTTCATTTTCTATTTGGAAGTTTATAGTTTTTGTGCCATTGTCAGTGCTTATTACCAGCCTTACCTCATTTGGTATTGGTACTATTATCGCTTCCTATAACGTAAAATACAGGGATTTTAGATTTCTTATAGGTTTCATGATTCAAGTGTTGATGTTTGCTACTCCAGTGATCTACCCTGTATCCATTCTCAATGACTACAAAGGCATAAAATACATCCTGTCCATCAACCCAATAATGACTGCTGTAAACATGTCTAGAATTCCTTTTCAAAATATAGAACTGGATTTTTTAATGGTTTCGATTAGTGTAGTCTCAATGACAATTTTATTCTTTTTGGGTATTTACATATTCAAAAAAACTGAAAAATATTTTGCTGATCTGGCCTAGACAATAGTTTTATGAAACCAATAGTTGAAGTAAAGGGGCTTTACAAGCAGTATAGATCGGGTGATCGGATTGAATATTTAAGCTTGAGAGAGTCCATTTCTGATTTTTTAAAAAAAAACAAGACAGAAAAATCCAACCTATTTTATGCATTAGAAGATGTAAATTTTGAAATAAAAAGGGGTGAGTCCGTAGGCATTCTCGGAAAAAATGGAGCAGGGAAAAGTACGCTGCTAAAAATAATGTCAAAAATTACTTTCCCAACAAAAGGGGAAATCACAATACGCGCCCGCATAGCCTCTCTATTGGAAGTGGGTACAGGTTTTCATTCAGAAATGACAGGACGTGAAAACGTTTATTTCAATGGCACTATACTTGGATTGAAAAAACATGAAATTGATAGATTATTTGATTCTATAGTTGATTTTTCTGGTGTCGAACAATTTTTGGATACACCCTTAAAGAGGTTCTCAAGTGGTATGGCTGTGCGATTGGGTTTTGCGGTGGCTGCACACCTGGAACCGGAGTTGATGATTGTGGATGAGGTGCTGGCCGTAGGTGATGCGGAGTTTCAGAAAAAATGTATCCTAAAAATGAACGATGTGGTGCGTGATGGAAGAACGGTCATATTTGTGAGTCACAACATGCAAATGCTGGAAAAGTTATGTGCAAGGGGCATCTATCTGGATAAAGGTAAGGTGATTGCTGATGATAGTATCAACAAAGTGGTTAACAAATACCTGGATGAAAGTTCTGGCTATGACACTGGTGATTTTTTTCAAACCCATGATCGAGAAGGGAATTTTACTTTCACCAATGTCGAGTTACTTGATATAAATAATCGGTCAATAAAAAATATCCGTTCGGGGCAGAGCGTAAGGTTTAGGATACACTATAAGAGTATCGACCTTAATTTGAATAATTTTTCCTTTCATGTTATTGTTAGTGATAACAAAATGCGAGACGTGCTCTATTTTACTTCGGAAAGTTTATCAGATTTTACTGTACCCGTTACCTCAAAAAAATATTTTGAGATTGAAGTAGCAAAATTGCCCCTTCTTCCTGGTACTTACTTCGTTAGTTTTTATGCTAAACGTCAGAATAAATACCTTGAATATCTTGAGCGTGTATATCCCATAGAGGTTGTTTTTGATGATTATTATGGATCTGGATTGCTTCCACCTGAAGGTTTTTTATCGGATTATTCAATAAAGATTTAGATTCTAGTATGTCGAAGAATAAGTTGGATTTATCCGAGGTTTCCATTGTGATTCCTGTCTTCAATGGATTGGATTATATTGACCAACTTATTAAAAATATTTCCTACTACTACCAGGCAGGTTGTGAACTCATTTTTGTTGAAGATGGATCAAAAGAAACAGTAGAAGCTAAGATTGCTAAAACTTTCCCAAATGCAATCTATGTGTGGCAAGAAAACAAAGGTGCTGCTGCTGCAAGAAACCATGGAGTTGCATTGGCTACTGGCACTTATCTTCAACTTATGGATGTGGACGATTCCATCTCAAAAGATAAGATCAGTGTTCAGTTTTCCTGTGCTGAGAAATTCAATGCTGATGTGGTGTATTCAGATTGGAGAAATTTTTACATTGACTCTACTACTCTTAAGGAAGATTATCAACCTTGGATTATCGAAAAACAACACGAAGATTTTATCCAGAGAAGTCTGAGGGGTTGGTGGACTCCAACTCCATGTCCGCTCATCCGAAAGAAAGCCTATATCGACATTGACGGTATGAATGAAAAACTAAAGGTGGGAGAAGACACCTATTTCTTTCATGAATTGGCCATGAGGGGTTACAACTTTCACTATTGTCCGGGTAAATTTTTCACCTACCACAGGCATGAAGATAAAATGTCTCTTTCAAAAAATGAGGATAGTGACAAACTCTATAATTCAGCCATCTTTGATATTCTAAAAAATGATTTTCAGATCTTGACTGATCTCAATAAAATGACACCTGAATACCACAAAATAATACTCGTTGAGCGGTTCCATGTTGCTAGAAATCTAGTTGATAATGACTGGGAAGAGAGTTTAAAAATCGAAAAGAACATTAGAGAAATTGATCCGAAATTTGATCCTTCTGATCAGACGAGACTTTACCGTATTTTCTATTTACTTTTCGGTTTTCAAATGACTGAAACCTTGACTTTGAATACTTATCGAAAGTTTAAACAATTATTCAATTAACGGATCGAAGAAACAGGCCTAAGTCCGCTCGATCCCTATTTTTTGAAGGTCCTCCATTTCACTAAACTCAAAATGCTGTGGTCTTCTCATATCAAATTCAACAGGAACCATATAATCATCTCCAAAAACACTTTTCAAATATTCATTAGGAGCTTGAGGAGAACTAAATGTTTGGTTTTCAAAAGAAATCGAAGAAAGTGGGAATAAGCCTTTTGATTTTAAGGGCTTATTAAAAGAAAATCGAGATTTTCGGTGGTAATCAATGAGGTCTCCACTTGAAGATTCTAATACTTTAAGAGCCAAACGGAACAAATAAGCAACAACGGGTATTGGAATTCGAAAAAATGGCACGCATAAAACTCCAACGTATAAATGTCGTCTCGATAGCTTGGTCATGCCTATTGCCTTTAAACTTTCTTTCAACCCTTCAAAAGTCATAAAAACTCTTTTTTCTTGATGAGTTGAATCGGGAAATGTTCCTGATAACCCCAAAACACTCGCTATTTTATACAAATTATGATGCTGTTGTTTAAGAAAAAAAGCGATTTTTGGTTTTCTAAATCTTTGTGTGCAATACAAATCAATGATATACCGGGGACAGGAACGGTTTGATCTAAGGCCAATATAATTTGGATCGGTACTATCGTTAAAAACCAGATGGTAAGTTGATCCTAGGTTATGATCGGTTATAAGCATTCGCTTCAGCCGCTTGAAATCATCTTCTAACATGCAAATGTCAAGGTCATCATCCCACGGAATAAACCCTTGATGTCGTACAGCTCCCAAAATACTCCCTGCATCCAACCAGTATGCAAGGTTATGCTTCAACGAAAATTCATGAAAATTTTTTAAAGATTCAAGAATGAATAGCTGCCATTTTCTGAGTGTTTTTCTCTCATTGACATTTAATGGGTCGTCAAATTTCATTAATGGTTTCAGTTTTGTAAAGAAATTAAAAAATAGTATTTGTTTGTCTTATTTGTAAATGCTGAAAACATTTTGATATCCAACTTCATAGGCTTTGGTGGTTTTGGTTAGTCATGAGGAGTCCAAATTCTTATCACAAACTTATTTGTTATTAAGTTCTAAAATAAAATTTATATAACCGATGAATGTGTGACAATATTTTTAATTGAAATTTAAATACAGGTTTTATATACAGACCCCAAAAAGGAAATCGAAGCATGAAAATTCCAAATTTAACATGAAAGAAATGAATCCAATTCAATGGATTTCTTAGTCTCTTTTCATTAATCATATCAAAGAAATTTGGAACATCATTGTTGTTGACAAAATGACTCACATTGTATTCAACTACTTCATTGAGTTGCAAATCCATTTCGTCTAGTTCGTTTTGAGATAAACCACATATACGATCAGTTTCCTTCAAAAGTGCTTTAAATCGATCATGATAACTACAATTAGGATCATCGTAATCCTCATTAATGTAAGGAGAAAAAGTTCGATATCCTAAGGATTTTAAATGTTTTAGAATACCACCTTTGGTGGTGAAAATGATAAATGGTTTTCCCACCCTGATATTGATGTAGGATTTTTCACTCACTTGCTGGGCAGCACTGTTCATTCCGAGGCAGTTGGTTTCAAACATGACATGAACATATGATAATTTAAAAATCTCCTTAAGCGTTTGTGTTTGATGTTTTGCAGGTAACGGGCCGTCAATTTTCACTGGAATGGCAGAGTTAAAAGCCGCGTGACTTTCCTTTGAATAGCAGTCCTTTAATAGTGACTTATATTCATTGTTTATTTCTTTGGCATCATCATCGGCAGGATAATCCAGATAAGAAAACAATGCCCTAGACCGGTGTTTTTGAAAAAGGTAGTAGCAATAGGCATAGCGTTCTGCATTACCCCGATAGTTCAATGATAAAATCGGATAACACTTTTTCTTCTTGTTTTTAATTACATCTTCTGGTTTATAGAATAACTTTTGACCGAGATGCATCCAATCATAGGATATTACTAGTGGGTTTTTGGGGATGGCCATATGACCTGCATAATTGCAAGTGGAATATAAAACTTTTGCAAATGGCTGTTTTAAAAAAAACCTTGTAAAATAAAGAAGTTCACTTTTAATACTATCCAAATTTCTTGCTTCCCAATGATTATAAAGGAGAAGTTTAGCGTTGTTTTTTTTAAGGATGGCCTTGATGTCATCTGTAATCAATGGGTTGGAACATCCTTGATTATCCATATTTTCTAAAGCTGCTTTAAAATCGTAAGAAAAAAATTGATCAAGGCTGTTTAATCCCCAAAAGACAGGGCAAATAATGAGGTCATCCTTAGAATATTCTTGATCATCGGCATAAATCTCTGCACTTCCGTTTTCTATAAATATTTCAAAAATATCGCTTGGTTTATAAATTATTACCCTTTTCACATTCTGACTCATGTACTTCTATTTATTAAGATTCCATAATTAGAGTAACACTATATTAGCCTTGCCATTATTCCAGGGCATGAATTCCTGTCGGTGGAGAGATCCTAAAATTCTACCAGAGTCTAACCAGTAAGCAAGTACATGCTGCGGCAAAATCCATGAAATATTTTTAAGGATTTCAGAATGAAAAGCTGTCATTTTCTGAGTTTTTTCTTTCCTGGGGGTCTTGGGATAATCTATATTCATACGTGCTTTAACTCAAATTCCAATAAGAAATCCAATGCCGGATTGTATAAGTGTTCGCTGTGGTTGAAATTTCATAATGATTGGTGAATATTGATCAAAGGCATACAAATAAATATGTGAATTGAATCCATAAATCATTTGGCGAAATAATTAATTCGTTTTTTTAACCATCTCTTTATTACTCCCATTAAACCCGATACTTTTATCGCATGCATCACTCCATCTTTCACTTTGTTGTCATATAAAGGCAGCTCTGCAAGTCTTTCTACCTGTTCATACTGCTCTAATTCGTATACTAATTTAAGCGTAAAGCTATCGCTCATTTCAAACTTGTTTTCAAGCTGTTCATTGAGCTCAGGGTGGAGTAGAGTGACGTTCGGCAGTAGGCCTTCACAAGGTATGATGCAATTACTAGAAACACCTGAATGCTTGTATACTCCAATTATCTTGTCATGGTCCTTGTCTGAAACACTTATTAAAACTGACTTCACCTTTGATTGGAATGTTACCTCAATTTTATCTGTTTTATGTTGTTTTAAATTCTTGGGATTAGCATGGTCTATAAAATCAAATGACTCATTTATTTGTCCAATTGAAAACTCTGCTTCATTTCTTCCAAGTGATATCAACTTGACATAGAGCTGATCATGTGGATTATCCTGTTCATCAAAACCCTTTATATCCTGGATGATGGTCGCAAGCGTTTCCGGTGCATTGATCATGATTCCTTCCGTTGAAACTTGCTTTGTCTTCTTAATATTAATTGATGTGTCTTTTTCCAAATAAGGATTCACGGCCATATTGTTGACATCAATTCTAGCTTGATAGGCCCAACTGTGTCCTTTGATAACATGTCTGGAATTTTGTTTGACCATAATTTCATAATCTCTCAAACTTGAAATCTGGATGTTAGATTGTGTACAAATCCGGGTTTTATGATCCATTGCCCTGGCATCTTCATGCATCATTATCGTATCCATTTCCCGATTAAAGATATCGGTTCTTTTTTCCTGGCTTCCTTGTAAAAATGATCGTACTGTTTCGCTGAAATCCCCAGCATAGATAAATGGATTCTTGACTTCCCAACCATACTTATTGTCTTTAATAGCAGCCCATGTCATATAATCAGAAGGAGCCGTTTGGGTCTTTATTTTCTGTCCGTGATCACTGAAAAACCAGAATAACGCATCCGGTTCATTGGCTTGCCAAAGATTGACCCAATGCATCACCGTATCTAAAGCTTTTTTTCTGAGCTCTTTAGAATTACTGGTATAGTAAAGTACGTCATGGAAAATGTCACAAATGGCGAAGGAGATCACATCCTTCTTTGATCCTTGAATAGCCTGAATGGCTTTGCTTTCAGAGTCGGATTGATAGCAGCCGGATAGCCAGTCAATATATTTACGAGCAGCATCGTTTTCTCTTAGGTTTTTCCAGTAGTTTTGGATGGATTCATCCCAACTGTCAAACCAGCAGCAATCGTAACGGACAAAGGGTCTTCTTCTAAAAATATGATCTTTTAGCCATCCCTGAGAGTTTTTAGCAATAACGTCAAAGCCCCTTTCATAAGCCTCATCCCAAATCAGCTGACTTCCTTCTCCCTTAAACCAGAGTTTTTCAGGGGCGTTCTCTAAGTAGCTGGTACCTGTGTAGTAATACTTTGAACCCACTCCCCCATTCATGTAGCTATATAAAGTCCCTTTTGTAAAACTACTGGCTGCTACATGTGGTAAGACCTTAAAATCATTTTCAGAAAACCATGTATTGAGTTCCTTAAATAATGGCACCCCATCAAGTAAAATACAATATATCTTCATCACCTCAGATTTAATTCTTTCTTACAATTTGACTATTAATATAATAATGAAGATAATAGTGGTTTCAATTCTGAACATATTTTTCTATATAAAAAATCAGCTACCAATTTAATATTTAAATATTGCAATGAACAACACTCAAGCTGTAATTCTAGCTGCAGGGATGGCCAGGCGTATGCAACCTTTGTCCAATTCCATTCCTAAAACACTTCTTAAAGTTGGGGGAAAAACTATTATACAAAGTATTGTCGATAATCTCTTGACTTGTAATGTGTCAAATATTACGGTTGTGACAGGATATAAGTCAGAAGAATTGATATCCTATTTGAAAGGCAATTACCCTACGGTGAAGTTTTCTTTTGTAAAAAATAACCAATTTGAAAACACAAACAATATTGTATCCATGCACCTTGCTTTGGAGCAGGTTGAAATTAATGGCGACCTTCTTATCATTGAGTCTGATCTGGTATTTGATCCCGCATTATTAGATAAGATTATAAAATCTCCTTTTGAAAATGCTGCACTTGTTGATAAATATAAACCAGGTCTGGATGGTACTGTGGTATCTATTGATGAGTCAATGATTACAGATGGCACGGAGCCTCTGTTA